>CAYQFJ010000012.1:0-39229 GCA_964416715.1 uncultured Actinotalea sp.
GAGGATGATCCCGGAGATCGCGTTGGTCTGCGCCATCAACGGGGTGTGCAGCGCGTGCGTGACGTTCGAGATGACGTAGTAGCCGATGATCACCGCCAGCGTGAACACGGTGAAGTGCCCCTGGAACGCGGCCGGGGTCAGGCTCAGCCCGAGCGTCACCAGGACCGCCGCCAGGCCGACGAGCACCGTCCGGCGCGCGCGACGTCGTCGTAGTTCCTCGAGGTCCCCGGGCTCGGGCCGGCCGGTGCGGCCCGCCGTCGTCGCCGGATCGACGGCCGGGGTCGCCGAGACCTGAACCGGTGGGGGTGGCCACAGCACCTGCCCCTCGTGCGCGACGGTCATGCCGCGCTGGACCGGGTCCTCGAGGTCGAGGACGAGCTGCCCGTCCCGCTCCGGGGTGAGCAGCGTGATCAGGTTGGCCACGTTGGTCCCGAAGAGCTGGGAGGTGTGCCGCGGCATCCGCCCGGCCAGGTCCGTGTAGCCCAGGACGACGACGCCGTTGTCACTCACCACCCGCTCGCCCGGCACGGTGAGCTCGCAGTTGCCGCCCCCGGGCGCGGCGAGGTCGACGACCACGCTGCCCGGGCGCATCCCGGCGACCATCTCGGCAGTGATCGTGGTCGGTGCCCGGCCGCGGACCAGCGCCGTGGTGACCACGACGTCCGCCCGGGCCGTCTCCTGGGCGTACATCCGAGCGGTGGCCCGCTCCTGCTCCTCGGTGAGCGCGCCGGCGTACCCGTCGGCACTGACCTCCTGCTGGGTGTGCTCGGCCACCACGACCTGCGCGCCCATCGACTCGATCTGCTCGGCGGCCTCGGGCCGGACGTCGAAGGCTCGGACCCGGGCGCCCAGGCTTCCCGCGGCCCCGATCGCCGCCAGCCCGGCCACGCCCGCACCGATCACGAACACGTCGGCCGGCGGGGTCTTGCCCGCGGCGGTGACCTGCCCGGTGAACATCCCGCCGAACTCCTCGGCCGCCTCGATCACCGCGCGGTACCCGGCGATGTTCGACAGGGTGCTGAGCACGTCCAGGCTCTGCGCACGGGAGATCCGCGGGACCGCGTCGAGCGCCAGGGCCGTGACGCCGCGCGCGGCGAGGTCGGCGACCAGCTCCGGTGCGCTCCCGGGCGACAGCATCGAGATCAACGTGGTCCCCGGTGCGAGCGCGGCCAGCCGCTCGGGCGCGGGGACGCCGACGGTCGTGACCACCTGCGCGCTCCACACCTCGTCGGCGTCGACCACTGCCGCACCGGCCTCCCGGTAGGCGGCGTCCGGAAAGCTCGACGCCTCGCCCGACCCCGTCTCGACGACGACCTCGTACCCGAGCTTGGCCAGCCGGGTCACGCTCGTCGGGCTCGCGGCCACCAACGTCTCCCCCGGACGTGCCTGCCTGGGTACTCCGATCCTCATCCCGTGCTCGCTCTCTCCCTGGATCTCAGGTCCGACTCCCACGACCGGACGGTCGCGCGCAACGCCTGCTCGGCGTCGACGCCCAGCGCCTCGGCCCGCTCGACCAGCCCGAGCAGCTCACGGCCCAGCGCGGCCGCTGCCTCGTCGTCGGCCGGCACGGCAGTGGCATCCGCCGGACCGGGACCCGGCACCACGCCGTCGGGCGCCTCGTCCGCCGGTGCCCCCAGTCCGGCGCGCCGGGCCCGGCCGAGCACCTTCTGCGCCCGGGCCAGCGCGGGCATCGCGGCCGGGACGCCGTCGAACACGGAGGTCCGGCCGTGCTCGGCGAGCTTGAGCCGGTCCCAGCGGGCCCGGACCTCCGTGGCGTCGATCTGCTCAGCCGCACCGGCGTCGACCGCGTAAACGTCCTCGCCGGAGCCGGTCCCGAACACGTGCGGGTGCCGGCGCCGCAGCTTGGCCGCGATCCCCGCGGCCACGTCGTCGACGTCGAACGGGTCGGTCGGGTGCTCGGTGGCGATCCGCGCGTGGAAGACCACCTGGAGCAGCAGGTCGCCGAGCTCCTCGCGGAGGGCGTCACGGTCGCCGCCCTCCACCGCCTCGGCGACCTCGTAAGCCTCCTCCAGCGCGTAGCGCACGAGCGAGGCGTGGGTCTGCTCGGCGTCCCACGGGCAGCCGCCCGGGCCGCGCAGCCGGTCCATCACCGCGACCAGGTCGGCCACGGCGCGCAGGTGCTGCGGACCGGGCGCGGTCACTGCGGGCTGACGATCCAGGGCAGCTCGTCAGCGACGATCGAGCCCGTGTCGGGATCGAAGGTGCCGTACCGGGGGTTGACGTCGACGTCGAGCTCCCGGATCGCCTGGTCGACCTCGCCGAGGACCTCCTGCGCGTCGGGCAGGCTGGAGAGCTTGTTCGCCGCGATGGTGAACCGCACCACCTCGATCGCTCCCTCGCCGATCACCTCGTCGGACTCGACTCCGGCGGCCTCGAGGTTCTGGTCGATCAGCGCCTCGGCGTCCTCGACGGAGACGCCGACGTCGTTGGCCGCGGCCGCGTCGATGAACTGCGGCGCCACCACGAGCGCCACGAGGATGTCCCGCTGGTTCACGGTGGCGAAGGTGCTCAGGTCCTCCACCGTCTCGTGGAGCGTCGCCGTGGTGACCGTGCGGCCGTCGACCGTCGCGGCCGCGCGCGGGTTCCCCGCGCACCCACCCAGCGTCAGGGCGACGGCGAGCACCGCCGCACCGACCACCGCAGTCCTGCTGGCCCGACCGGTCCGGCTCACCTGTTCGACCTCCAACGTCCGTCCGGGGCGCCCGACGACGTCCCGCCCGGCCAATCGTAGATCAGCCGACGTCGTCGCCCGCCCACCTCCGGGTGCAGAGCGCCCATGGGCAGCGCCCGGCGGAGAGCGCTCAGCGGACGGCATGCTCAGCGGACGGCATGCTCCGCGACCGCGGCACCGGCCCCGACGCTCCCGCCGAACACCGCCTCGACCAGCTCGCGCGCCCACACCAGCAGCTCGCGCCCGGCCAGCGGACGACCCCCGATCCGCGCCGTCGTCGGGAACGGCACCAGCACCACCCGCACCCCGGGCTTGAGCACGGTCCCCGGGTAGAGCCGCTTGAGCCGCAGCTGGGTGGACTCGGCGGGAGCCACCGGCCCGAGCCGGATGAACTTGCCCTGGGCGGTGACGTCGGTCAGCCCGTGCTCCCGGGCGAGGTTCCGGAAGGCCGCGACCTCGAACAGGTTCTGCACCGGCTCCGGCGGCGGGCCGTAGCGGTCGGTGAGCTCCGCGCGCACCTCCTCGATCGCCGTCGTCGTCGCGGCCTCCGCGATCTTGCGGTAGGCCTCCAGCCGCAGCCGCTCGTGCGCGATGTACTCCTGCGGCACGTGCGCGTCCACCGGCAGCTCGAGCGTCACGTCGGCGGGCCGCTGGTCCGCCTCTCCGCGGAACGCCGCGACGGCCTCCCCGACCATCCGCACGTACAGGTCGAACCCCACACCGGCGATGTGCCCGGACTGCTCCCCGCCGAGCAGGTTCCCCGCCCCGCGGATCTCCAGGTCCTTGAGCGCGACCTGCATGCCCGAGCCCAGGTCGGTGTTGGCGGCGATGGTGGCGAGACGGTCGTGTGCGGTCTCGGTCAGCGGCCGGTCCGGCGGGTACATGAAGTACGCGTACGCCCGCTCCCGCCCGCGCCCCACCCGGCCGCGCAGCTGGTGGAGCTGGGAGAGCCCCAGCTGGTCGGCCCGCTCCATGATCAGCGTGTTGGCGTTGGAGATGTCCAGCCCGGTCTCCACGATCGTGGTGCAGACCAGCACGTCGAACTTCTTCTCCCAGAAGTCGCCGATCACGCGCTCGAGACGGCCCTCGCCCATCTTCCCGTGGGCGACCCCGATCCGGGCCTCGGGCACCAGCTCGGCCAGCCGGGAGGCGGCGCGCTCGATCGAGGACACCCGGTTGTGCACGTAGAACACCTGGCCCTCGCGCAGCAGCTCACGCCGGATCGCGGCGGTGACCTGCTTCTCGTCGTACGGGCCGACGAAGGTCAGCACCGGGTGCCGCTCCTCCGGCGGGGTGGCCAGGGTGGACATCTCCCGGATGCCGGTGACCGCCATCTCCAGGGTCCGAGGGATGGGCGTCGCGCTCATCGCGAGCACGTCGACGTTCGTCCTCAGCTGCTTGAGCGTCTCCTTGTGCTCGACGCCGAAGCGCTGCTCCTCGTCGACGACGACCAGGCCCAGGTTCTTGAACCGCACCTCGCCGGTGAGCAGCCGGTGCGTGCCGATCACCACGTCGACGCTGCCGTCGGCGAGCCCGTCGACGACCTCCTTGGCCTCGGCGTCGGTCTGGAACCGGGACAGCGCGCGGACCGTCACGGGGTACGGCGCGTACCGCTCGGCGAAGGTGTCCAGGTGCTGGGTGACCAGCAGCGTCGTCGGGACCAGCACCGCCACCTGCTTGCCGTCCTGGACCGCCTTGAACGCCGCCCGGACCGCGATCTCCGTCTTGCCGTAGCCGACGTCCCCGCAGATCAGCCGGTCCATCGGCACGGACTTCTCCATGTCCGCCTTGACCTCGTCGATCGTGGCGAGCTGGTCGGGGGTCTCGATGTGCGCGAAGGCGTCCTCGAGCTCGGCCTGCCAGGGCGTGTCCGGCCCGAAGGCGTGGCCGCTGGTGGCCATCCGCGCCGAGTACAGCCGGATCAGCTCACCGGCGATCTCCCGGATCGCCTTGCGCGCCCGGCCCTTGGTCTTCGCCCAGTCCGAGCCACCCATCCGGTTCAGGCTCGGCGACTCGCCACCGGTGTACTTGGTCACCTGGTCGAGCTGGTCGGTGGGGACGTAGAGCCGGTCGCCCGGCTGGCCCTTCTTCGACGCCGCGTACTCGATCACCAGGTACTCGCGGGAGGCCTGCGTGGGCCCCCCACCGACCGTGCGCTGGACCAGCTCCACGAACCGCCCGACGCCGTGCTGCTCGTGCACCACGAAGTCCCCCGGGCGCAGGGCCAGCGGGTCGACGACGTTGCGCCGCCGGGCCGGCATGGAGCGCATGTCCTTGGTCGAGGTGCCCGGGCGGCCGGTCAGGTCGGACTCGTGGAAGAGGGCCAGCCTCAGCTCCGGTGCGACGAACCCGCGCCCCGCCTGCGCGGGGGTGACCAGCACGACGCCGTCGGGCGGCTCCTCGGTCACGTCGGCCACCAGTCGTGCGGGCACCTCGGCCGCGTTGAGCTGCTCGACCATCCGGGACGCCGGTCCCGGGCCGTCTGTCGTGAGCACCAGGCGCCAGCCCTGCCGCTGCAGGTCGCGCAGGTCGCCGACGGCTCGCGCCACGTCCCCGTGGTAGCCGCGGACGTCCCGCGCCCCGACGACGAAGGTGCGCTCAGGATCCTGCTCGTCCGTGGGCTCACCGGCAGTGTCGCTCGTGCCGGTCGTGCCGGCGGCATCGGCGTCGGTGGTGAAAGGCGTCAGGGTCCACCAGGAGACGCCGCGGTCCAGGGCCAGCTCGCGGGTCTCGGCGTAGCCGGCGAAGGACGCCGCGCTCAGGTCTATCGGAGCCTTCCCGCCGGCGGCCGTGGCCGTCCACGCCGCATCCAGGAACTCCTGGCTCGTCGCGAGCAGGTCGTGCGCCCGGCGACGCACCCGCTCGGGATCGCTGACGACCACCAGCGAGTCCTCCGGCACCAGCTCGAGCACCGGGACCAGCCGGTCCACCAGGGCCGGAGCGAGCGACTCCATCCCCTCGACCGCGATCCCCTGCGCGATCCGGTCGAGCATCTCCGCCGCCCCGGGGACCTGCTCGACCAGGGCCGCGGCACGGGCCCGCACCTCGGCGGTGAGCAGCAGCTCCCGGCACGGCGGCGCCCACAGCCCCTCCGGTGCCAGGTCGAGACTGCGCTGGTCGGCCACCGAGAACCGGCGGATCTCCTCGACGGTGTCGCCCCACAGCTCGATCCGCAGCGGGTGGTCGTCGGTGGGCGGGAAGACGTCGAGGATGCCGCCGCGGACGGCGAACTCCCCGCGTCGCTCGACCATGTCCACCCGCGTGTACGCCGCGTCGGCCAGCCGCTGCGCCACGTCCTCCAGGTCGACGACGTCCCCGGTGGACACCGAGACGGGCACCAGGTCGCCGAGCCCCTCCACGACCGGCTGCAGCAGCGCCCGGACCGGGACGACCAGCACCCGCACCGGGCCGGACCGTCCGGGCTCCGGCGAGGGGTGCGCCAGCCGCCGGAAGACCGCGAGCCGTCGCGCGACGGTGTCGCTGCGCGGGGAGAGCCGCTCGTGCGGGAGCGTCTCCCAGGAAGGCAGCACCGCGACGTCGTCGTCGGGCAGGTAGCAGCGCAGCGCCGAGGCCAGCTCGTCACCGTCCCGCCCGGTCGCGGTGACCACGACGACCGTGGCTCTCGCAAGTGCGGCGACCAGCGGCGGGCGGACCCCGAGCGGGGCGACGACGTCGACGACGTCGGTTCGCTCGGCGGGTGCCCGGCGCGCGAGGTCGACGACGTCGGCGACCGCGCGGTCGGTACGCAGCAGCGGCAGCAGTCCGGTGAGGTTCATGGGTCCTTGAACGAGCTGGTCGGGAGAGGGTCCGTGCAGTCCGCGCGCGGGTGCGGGCAGCACGAACGGCCCCGGTCCGGCGGGACCGGGGTTCACGGGACAGTCTAGGAGTCACCCGCGCGCACCGTGGTTTCGCAGGTCCCGGTTGTGGTTCGGTAGCGCCATGAGTGAGATCGATCCGGCCGACGTGCGGGCCGCGCGCAAGGCCGGTCCCAGGTCGCTGCGTCGCCTGAGCTCGCTCATCGCCCTCTCGCTGCGCCGCGTCTGGCGGGCCGGCCCCAAGGCGTTCATGGCGGTCGTCGGCCTCCAGCTCCTGGCCGCCGCGGCGCTGGCCGTGCAGATCCTCGCCGTCGAGCGCGTGCTGAGCGTAATCCTGGACATCGCCGACGACCCCGACGCCCTCCCGCGCCTCTGGCTACCGATCTCGGTGCTGGCCCTCGTCACGGCCGTCACGGCGCTCACCGGGACGATCCAGGTCAACGTGGAGAGGTTCGTCGGCGAGCGGGTGAGCGCCGCGATGTGGCGCGACGTGCTGGGTACGGCCACGAAGGTGTCCCTCGCCCACTTCGAGGACCCCGAGTTCTTCGACCGCCTGCAGCGGGTGGAGACCAACGCGCTGTTCCGGCCGTACCAGATCACCCAGGGTCTGATCGTCATGATGGGCTCCGGGCTGGCCAGCGTCGGCCTGGGTGCCGCGCTGATCACGTTGCACCCAGCGCTGCTGCCGCTGCTCCTCCTGGGCGGCATCCCGCTGGTGCTCACCAGCCGCCGCGAGAGCCGGCTCGAGTTCCGGTTCGCGGTCGAGCAGACCCCGCCCGAGCGTCTGCGCGAGTACCTGATCCTGCTGCAGACCGGCCGGGACGAGGCGGCCGAGCTCCGCGCCTTCGGGCTGGCCCGCGAGCTGTGGCGGCGGCTCGACGCTCTCTACACGGTGTACTTCGCCGAGCTGCGTCGCCACATCTGGAGACGGTCGGTCCTGTCCACGATCGGGAACCTCGCCTCGGCCGTGGCACTGGTGCTCACCCTCTTCGTCCTCGTGTGGCTGGTGGCCGAGGGAGCCGTCACGGTGGCGGCGGCGGGTGCCGCGATCGTCGCCATCCGGGTGCTGGCGAGCCAGGTGCAGCAGGTGACGACGGGCGTGCGGCAGGTCTTCGAGTCCGGCCTCTTCCTGGACGACGTCGAGTCGTTCCTGCACCTGGACCTCGGGCCGGGCGAGGGCGACGACCACCTGCCCGACCCGCCCTCGACGTTCGAGGCCCTGGAGGTACGGAATGTCTCGTTCAGCTACCCCCGGTCCCCGACCCCGGCGCTCGACGGCGTGTCGATCCGCATCGACGCCGGCGAGGTGGTGGCGCTGGTCGGGGAGAACGGCTCCGGCAAGACGACGCTGGCCAAGGTGGTCGCGGGGCTGTACCAGCCCTCCGCGGGGGAGCTCCTCTGGGACGACGTCGACTCCCGCAGCTACCGCACCGGTGGGCTGCGGGAGCGTGTGACGGTCATCTTCCAGGACTTCGTCGAGTACGCCCTGAGCGCGGCCGACAACGTGGCGATCGGCCGCCCGGACGACCCCGCCGACCTGGACCGGGTGCGGGCCGCAGCGGGCACGGCCGGGATCGACCACACGCTCGCGTCGCTGCCGAACGGGTACGACACCACGCTCTCCTCGGAGTTCCCCGGGGGCCGCGACCTGTCCGGCGGACAGTGGCAGCGCATCGCCCTGGCACGGGCGATCTACCGCGACGCGCCGCTGGTCATCCTGGACGAGCCGACCTCGGCGATGGACGCGCGCGCCGAGCACGACCTGTTCGCCTCCCTGCGCACGATCCTGTCCGGGCGCAGTGCGCTCGTCGTCTCGCACCGGTTCTCCACCGTCCGCACGGCGGACCGCATCTACGTGATGGAGAACGGGCGGGTCGTCGAGCACGGCACCCACGACGAGCTGATGGCGCTCGAGGGTCAGTACGCCGACCTGTTCCGGCTGCAGGCAGCTGCCTACCTGCCCGACCTCAGCGACTGAGCGGTCCCGGACGGCGTCGGCCGGCCCGACCGCGCACTGACGGCTGCCCACAGCTCGGGCGCGATGTCCGGCGAGAACGGCGGGCCCCACGGCACCTCGGCGGTGTACACCGGGACCTTGGCGACCAGCGCGGAGAGATGGGCCAGGTGGGTGCGCAGCACCGCGGGGTCCTTCCACCCGAGCAGACGGGGGAAGCTGAGCAGACCGAACAGCGCCTCCTTGGACCCGCGCTTCTCGAGGAGCAACGAGTCCCGGTCGTGGTCGGGGAACGGCAGTACGATCGCGGCGAGCGGCAGGCGGTCCGGGGCGTCGGCCCGCGGGCTGAGGATCTGCCGCTGGTCCGCACTGATCCTCCGGTCCGGCGCGTCCGTGGCGAACAGCTCCGCCAGGGTGTCCGCGCCCTTGCGCAGACGCAGCTCGGTGGCTCCGCTGCGCACCACCGGGACGTCGCCCTCGGTGTCGATGCGCAGCACGTCGTCGGTGATCAACCTGGCTCCCGCGGCGCACATGAGGGTGGCCATCGTGGACTTCCCGCCACCAGAGTCCGCGACGAACGCCACCGCCCGACCGTCGATCTCGACGGCGCTGGCGTGCAGCACGGCCAGACCGCGACGGTACAGCTGGAAGGCGAGCATCGCCCCGGTGGTCAGGACGACCGCGATACCGGGATCCGCGCCGTCGACGGTGCTGACCGTGACCTGGGACAGGTCCGGCGAGATGTCGAAGTCACAGGTGCCGTTGAACCGGAGCAGGCACCGGCCGTCCGGTCGCTCGACGAAGAAGTAGCCGACGTCGTCGTCGTCCCAGCGCGCCTCCAGCAGTACCGTGCCGGCGACCGGACGGGACTGGACCTCGGCCGAGATCGGCTCGCCCCAGCGGACGTGCACGTCGACGGGAGTGCCGGGTGCCACGCCGCGCTGCTGGTGCAGCGGGAACTGCGAGGAGACGACAAGTCCGTAGAGACTCTGCAGGTCGCCGGACGCACCAGTCATGAGGCCGCGACCGCGGGCCCGTCCGCTGCCCCGGTGGCGTGCCCGCTTCGTCGTGCGTCCACCACGTCGTCGAGGACCTGGAAGTCGGAGTGACCACGATCGAGGCTCGCGCCCTCGATCTCGATCCATGCGTGGGCCGCCACGGCACCGTCGGCCTTCGCCACGCCGATGCGCAGCACCGGGTCGCGGCGACGCAGGAGGTTGCCGAGGAGCAGGGAGCGGCGCAGGCACGTGCGGTCGAAGGGACGATGTGCGATCACCCGCAGGGCCAGCTCGCAGCGCTCGCGCTCGCGCGCGGTCAGCAGCTGCCACCCGTCCTCGGGCCGAGTCGGACCGCTCGCGCCGAACGTGAGGGAGACGCCTGCGGCACGGGCCGCCACGGGCAAGGGCCGGGTTCGGATGAGGGCCTCGAACACCGTGGCGGTCGCGACCACGCGGACCAGGAAGAGCCACCGACGAGGGCCCATCCGCAGGACCTTGCGCACCGGGCGGCGTCGTCCGGGGGCCCTCGGGGTCACGGTGGAGGTCGCCGGCAGGGAGTCCGTGCTCACCTCATCACCTCCGTCCGGTCGATCTGCGACGCGGCCGACCTCACGCTCGGGCCCGTGGGCCCATGGACTCTGCCGACTACGCCGTCACGACCGTACCGCGACCGGTCGGGACGGGGACCACGTCCCCGTCCCGACCGGTCAAGGAACGCGGTCGCTCAGGAGACGCCGCCGTGGCCGCCGCCGCCCTTGTTGCCGCCCTTGCGCGGGGGCCAGTTGAACCACTGCGTCAGGTCTGCAACGGAACCCACGGCGGTGATCGAAGGCTTCTCGTATCCCATGGTCACTCCCTTCGTACGGGCCTCGCGTCATGATCGCGACGCCTCAGGAGCAAGGTAGCGACATACACCGACCTAGTGGGGCATTTCGGACATTTTTCACCCGTTCGGACCGCCGGTGCCCGCACCGGGCCCGGTGCGGTACGTCGATCGCGCCCCACTGCGCGTGCCACCCTGCTCGGCCACCGCGGCGAGGTAGTCGGTGCGCGCCTGCTCGTCGTCGTCCGCCACGTGCAGCGGGTTCACGTAGGCGTCCGGGTCCGCGCGCCGGTACCAGACCTGCCCGGACCCCGCGTCGCGCCGGTACCAGACGTGCCCGGCACCGGCGGCGACCAGGGAGCCGACGCTGCGCGCGGTCGACGTCCGGGTGCTGGTGAACAGTGACCTGTGGGTCCGGCCGTCGACCCCGACGGGGGGCACCTCCCCCCGCGCGTCGTACGCCCGCAGCAGCCGGCGCCACAGCGCACCCCGCCGCGAGCGCCAGCTGATCGGCGGGCACCGGTCGGTGCCCAGGACCAGGGCGGTGCGGTCGAGCACGGCACGGACCAGGACGTCGAGCCTCGCTGCCTCGGCCCGACGCACCACCTCGTCCGGGTCGTCGACGGCCGCCCACGCGCACTCGACGTCCTTGAGCCACAGCACGCGGTGCGCTCCGGAGTGGCCCGCGTGGTACGCCATGTGCAGCAGCGTGTCGACCGGGTCGAGGGTGGGCGCCTCCAGCGAGCCGATGGTCACCAGCCGTCGACGTCCGAGCAGGTCGTCCACCGGCCAGTCCAGCACCCCGCGCACCGAGGCCTCGTTCACCGGGTGCCAGTGCAGGTCGAGGATCGTCCCGTGGGGCAGCACGAACGTGAGCTCGGCTCGCATCTGACGCAGGGCCAGCCCCCAGTTCAGGTCGACCTGCTCGGCGCCCAGGTCGCGCAGGATGTCGATCGTCTCCGCGAACCGGGCCGGCTCCACCAGCACGTCGAGGTCCAGGTATCCGCGCATGTCCGGGGACGGCCACAGGGCGGTCGCCGCCACCGGGCCCTTGAGCACCACCCAGCAGATCCGTGCGGAGTCGAGGGCCTGGGCCAGCGGACCCAGGTCGGCCAACGTGGTGAGGTGGCGGAGCCGCTGCTGGGTGCGTTGTGGCAGCAGCGCCTCGAGGAGCGGCTCGGGCACACCGTCGAGTGCTGAGAGGTAGCGGGCCAGGGCGGGGGCCACCCGGTGCGCGTCGGCTATGTCGAGGACGTCGTCGACCGGCGTGGCGGCGACCCGGGAGTCGAGCAACGCGTCCGGAGAGACCCGCTCCAGGTCGTGCGCGCCGACCGCGTCGATCAACGTCGCGACCACCGGGTGCACGCTGCGCTGCGCCACCTGACCTCCCTCTGTCCTGGTCGTGGGCGCCCAGCCTATGAGGTCCGGGCGTTCCGGCACAGACCGGCGCGGCAGGCGGGTGAAAGGTACTGCTCGCGGGTCCGACGGGTGATGTGCCGCGTGACACCGTGCGGATAGCATCGGCCCCATGAAGCTGCGCACCGAGGACGTGACCTGGCAGGAGATCGACGGCGAGCTGGTCATCCTCGACCTGGCCCGCTCGACCTACCTCACCACCAACCAGACGGGTGCGTTCCTGGCGAAGCTGCTCGTCGAGGAGACCACCCAGCAGACGCTCGCCGACGCGCTGGTGGCCGAGTTCGGCATCGGGCACGACGAGGCCGCCTCCGACGTCGACGCGTTCCTCGACGAGCTGCGCAAGCTCGAGCTCCTCGCCTGAGGCCGGTGACGAACCGGGCCGTAGGGGCCGATCTTCGCCGGAGCGCGCCCCGCCCGACGTCGGTGACCGTCGTCGTGGTCACGTACCACAGCCAGGAACCGGTCGCGCGGCTGCTGCCCACCCTGGACGAAGGGCTCGCCGGCATCGACGGATGGCAGCTCGTCGTCGTGGACAACGACTCGACCGACGACACCCTCGAGACCGTCCGACGGCTCCGACCCGACGCACGGATCGTCGAGATGGGCCGCAACGCCGGGTACGCGGCCGCGATCAACGCCGGTGCGCGGCTCGCCGGCGACGACGACGTGCTGCTGGTCCTCAACCCGGACGTGCGGCTGAGGCCCGGTGCCGTCCGGCACCTGCTCGACGGGCTCGCCGTACCGGGCACCGGGATCGCGGTGCCACGTCTGGTGGACGAGGAGGGGCGGACCGCACCCTCGCTGCGCCGGGACCCGAGCGTCCGGGGCGCCTGGGTCACCGCGCTGCTGGGCGGACGCCGGGCCGACCGGATCGGCGTCGGCGAGATCGTCCGGGACCCCGCGGCGTACCAGGCCGGCACCACGGTCGACTGGGCGACCGGCGCGGCGCTGGCGATCTCCGCGGAGTGCCGGCGTCGGGTGGGCCGGTGGGAGGAGTCGTACTTCCTGTACTCCGAGGAGGTCGACTACTGCCAGCGCACCCGCGACCACGGTCTGACCGTCCGGTACGTCCCCGACGCCGTGGCCGAGCACGACGGCGGGCCGTACGGCGCGAACCTGACCCTGTGGAGGCTGGTCGTGCGCAACCGGGTCACCCACTTCGCCCGGCGCAACGGACGGCTGCGCACCCTCGGCTACCAGGCGGCGGTCGCGACCGGCGAGGCGATCCGGGCTCCGCGCAGCCCCGCAGGACGGGTCGGCTTCACTGCTGCGCGCAGCGCACCCACCCGCGGGGTCCGCGAACCGGGCTACGTGTGGTTCGCCGCACAGGACTGGTGGTACCACAACCGCGCGCACTCCGACTTCCAGCTCATGCAGGAGGTGGCGAAGGACCGCCCGGTGCTGCTGGTGAACAGCCTCGGCCTGCGGATGCCCCGGCCCGGCGTCAGCTCGAACCCGGGCCGCCGGATCGGGCGCAAGCTGCGCAGCATGGCCAAGCTGGTCCGTCGTCCGGTGCCCGGGCTGCCGCGCTACCACGTGATGACCCCGCTCATGCTCCCGCTGTACGGCCCCGGCCTGCCCGCCCGGCTCAACGCCTGGTTCATCCGACAGCAGGTGCGGCTGGTGGCGCGGGCGGTGGGGGTGGGCCCCGAACCCGTCGTGGCACTGACCATCCCGACGGCGTGGCCGGTCGTGCGCCGGATGCGTCGGTCCGCCCTGGTGTTCAACCGTTCCGACCTGCACTCGGCCTTCCCCGAGGCCGACGGGCGCCGGGTCGCCGGCCTGGAGGACGACCTGCTTCGCGCCTCGGACGTCGTGCTCTACGTCAGCCACGAGCTGATGACGGTCGACGCCGAGCAGGTGGGCGACCGGGCGGTGTTCCTGGGGCACGGGGTCGACCTCGACCACTTCGCGATGACCGCCGACGAGCCGGAGCCGCCGGAGGTGCGCGACATCCCGCGGCCCAGGATCGGGTTCTTCGGCGGGCTCAACGACTACAACGTCGACCTGGACCTGCTGCGGCTGACCGCCGAGGAGCTGCCGGACGTCAGCATGGTGCTGATCGGCGATGCGAACAGCCCGATCGACTTCCTCACCGAGCTGCCCAACGTGTACTGGCTCGGCCGCCGCCCGTACGGCCAGATCCCGGCGCTCGGACGCACGTTCGACGTCGCGCTCATGCCGTGGTTGGACAACGAGTGGATCCGGTTCGCCAACCCGATCAAGCTCAAGGAGTACCTGGCTCTCGGGCTACCGGTCGTGACGACGAGCTACCCGGAGATCCGGCACGACCCCGCACCCGTGCTCGTGGCCGACTCCCGCGAGGCGTTCCCGAGGCTGGTGCGCGAGGCACTGGCCGATCCGGGCGATCACGCCTCCCGGCGCGAGTCCGTCCTGACGTCGTCCTGGTCCGAGCGGGCAAGGGTGCTTCTGGAGGTCGCGGCGGCCGCTGCACGTCGTTGAACCGCCGGCCGGCCCCGGGGCGGTCGGCTCGTGGTCCGGGACGAGCTCCGTTGCGCCCACCGACCGACCGCCTGGCTGGCACGGTGCGCGGGCGACTCCACCAGCCGGTAGAAGACCGCGGCGAGCGTCAGCGCGAGCAGCGGGCCGGCGACGAGCGTCCCGCCCAGCGCGTACGACGCGGGCAGTCCCACCGCCAGGCCGACCACCACCGGCTCGTGCACGAGGTAGAGGCTGAACGACCGCCTGCCCAACCACTGGACCGGCCGAAGCTCCAGGACTCCGCGGACGGACACCCAGTGCATGGCCAGGAACACCGCCATGGCCGCTCCGACGATCGTCCCGCCGCTCCCCACCGCCTCGGTGATCAGCATCGTCGACGGCAGGCCCGCCATCTCCCACCGGCCGGCGAGGAGCAGCACGGTGACCAGGCCCACGACCGTCCAGGCCAGCCGGGGCCGCGACCTGCGCTCCAGCCACCGCGCCACGGCTGCCAGCTCGTCCGCGTGGTATGCCATGAGCACGCCGAGCCCGAACACGGGAAGGTATCGCAGGGGATGAGAACCCAGCATGGTCCCGATACCCACCAGGGCCAGCAGCAGGATCACCTTGGCGACGGCGGCCCGGCGCAGCCGGCCACCGAACACCAGGAAGAGTGGCAGGAGCAGCGAGAACACCACTTCCCAGCGCAGCGACCACAGCGGCGTGTCGAGCGGGCTGACCCCGTTGAGCAGCACGGCGTCGTGCCACGCGTCCGACGGCTGCGCGCCGACCCGCTCGTTCACCCACGAGCTCTGGACCGCTGACTCCCGGCGTGGCACCAGCACGACCAGCGTGACCGCCACCAGCAGCGCACCCCACACCGGCAGGTAGAGGCGCACCAGCCGGCGCGGGAAGTAGGCGCCCCAGCCGACGGGGTGCCGGGTGGCCGGGAGGGCCAGCACCAGACCGCTGAGCACGAAGAAGATGAGCACCGCCTCCTCCCCGGCCCAGACCAGGTGCAACGGTGAGTGCGTCAGGAGCCAGACTCCCGCGCCGAGGCCGGCGGCGCTCTCCTGCTCCTGGACCACGGACAGCAGCGGGAGGACCAGCAGTGCGTGGTGGAGGACGACGACGAGGGCCGCCACGCCGCGCAGGCCGTCGAGCGACCGCAACCGTTCCACGGGCGAACGCTGCTCGTACAGCGTGGGTGTCGGCGCGGATGTCATGGTGCCTCCGTCCGCCGACGGTCGGACGTCGGCGCGGTGACTCGCCCAGATGGCGGGTGCTCCGAAACACCGTCGCACAGGAAGCCACGGCCATTCCACACTTACCGGGACAAATCACCCACCTGGATGATGCGCGGCGTCGGCAGGGCGGTCCCCCCGGTCTCCCGTGCGTCCGAGGCTGTCAGCCGGCCTTCTGCTCGCTGCGGAGCCGGTCGACCAGGCGCCCCTCGGGCAGCTCCACGTCGTCGTAAGTCAGCACCGCGTCGCGCGGGACGTCCCGGACCAACCGGCAGCCCTCCACGAGCCCGGCCGGCAGCAGGCGCTCGTCCCGGGCGACGTCGGCCCGCTCGATCGAGCCGTAGTAGTGATAACCACCCAGACCGTCGAGCACCGTCCCAGCCTTCAGGTCCTGCTTCGCCGGGGCGATGACGTCCACGCTGTGCCCGATCGGGCTGATGGTGGCGTCGCCGAGCAGCGCCGCCCGGGCGATCGTCGTCGGGACCTCGAAGTAGCACAGGTGGAACGGCGTGTAGAAGCTGTACAGCGGCCCGGTGCCCATCTTGTAGAGCTCGAGGTCACGGGTCCGGCGCGGGTCGTCGTTCACCGCCAGGACGTACACCCCCGGGCCCGGCTGGGCGCCGACCACGTAGTCGACGGCGCCACCCATGGCCCGCAGCTCGTCGACGTCGTACCGCTCGGTCAGCTCGTCCACGTGCCCGCGGTGGTCACGCCCGAGCATCCCCCGCTGGTGCACCGTCATCCCGGTCGCGTTGGCCGTCACCGCCTGCTCGACGCAGATCTTCATGCCGTCGGCGAAGCTCGTGACCATCCACGGGTCCTGGTTCCACTGCTTGGCGAAGCCCTCCTGCGTGGTCGGCGTCCGGTAGGGGTCGAGCAGGCCCTTGATGTTCCCGCACACCAGCGGGGTCAGGCCGATCCCGCGCACGTACCGCACCAGGTTCATCTCGGCACCGGGCTGGTCGCCGTCGCAGCCCGAGTAGACGACCCCGGCCGACGCCGCGAGCTCGGCCAGCCGCGGTCCGACGGCCGCGTCGACCTCGGCGTTGGTCAGCACGAGGTGCTTGCCGTTGTCGAAGCACGAGACGGCGACCCGGGCGCCGTACTCCACGGCTCCGGTGACGTCCACCACGACGTCCACGCCGTCCGCGCCCGTGGCCACCGAGAAGTCCTGCGTCACGGCGGGCGCACCACGACGGATCGCCGCGTCGAGCGCCGCCGGGCTCTCCACGTGCTCGGGCGACTCGACCCCGGCGAACGCGAAGGCCCCGACGGCCTGGTCGAGCCGCCGCGCGACGATCGCCACGACCTCCATCCCCGGGACGTGGTGGGTGATCTGGTTGGTCAGGTTGCGACCCATGAACCCGGCGCCGACCAGCGCGACCCGGACCGGGTCGCCGTCGGCCTGGCGGCGGGCGAGCAGGGTGTCCGTGATGATCACGGCGTCTCCGTTCTGTGATCGGCGGAGCGGTGATCCGCGAAGGCGGGCCAGCCGGCGTCCTTGTCCGAGATGTCCGTGGGTGGCATCGGCCAGTCGATGCCGAAGTACGGATCGTCGTACCGGAATCCTTCCTCGGATCCGGGTACGTACCTCCCCGAGACGTTGTAGTGCACCTCGGTGGCGTCGGTCAGCGACTGGTATCCGTGCAGCAGGTACGGCGGGAGGTACAGCGCGCGGCGGTTCTCGGCACTGAGCTCCACCATGACGTGCCGCCCGAAGCTCGGCGAGCCCGGCCGGATGTCCACGGCGACGTCGACGATCGCGCCCGCGACGCAGCGGACCAGCTTCGCCTCTGCATGCGGAGGAACCTGCCGATGAAGCCCACGCAACGTGCCCGCGCGATGGTTCACCGACAGGTTGGCCTGCGCGACCACCGGCTCCAGGCCGTGCTCGGCGAACTCCTCGGCGTCGAAGGTCCGGGCGAAGACGCCGCGGTCGTCGGTGAAGGGCTCGAGGTCGACGACGACGACGCCGTCCACCTGGGTGGGCGTGAACCTCACGGCCTCACCGCAGGTCCGAGACCCAGAACAGGTCGCTGTCCACCTGGCCGGTCTGCATCAGGAACTCGATCTGCTTGAGCCGGGTGTGCCCGCGGCCGAAGAACGTGCCCTCGTCCAGGTCGATCGCCTCGAACACCCGGCGGAGCTGGGCCGCACCCTTGCGCGCGTCCCAGTCGCACTCGAACCCCGGGAGCACGTCGCGGATCTTGTCGAAGTTGACCCGGTAGCTGCGGTTGTCCGGCCCCGGCTCGCCGAAGCTGAGCTCACAGCCCGGGAACTCGGCCGCGACGATCTCGGCGATGTCACGCACGCGGTAGTTGTTGTCGTCGCTGCCGACGTTCAGCACCTGGCCGTGCACCGTCTCCCGGGGGGCTGCGAGCACCATCCGGACAGCCTTGCCGAGGTCCAGGATGTGCGCCAGCGGGCGCCACGGCTCACCCGAGCTGGTCATCGCGATCCGCCGCTCGGTCCAGGCATGACCGCACAGGTTGTTCAGCACGATGTCGAACCGCTGGCGCGGGGAGGCGCCGAAGGCGGTCGCGTTTCGCATGAAGGTCGGTGAGAAGTCGTCGTCGGCCATCGGGCCCACGTCACGCTCGACCAGGGCCTTGCACTTGGCGTAGGCAGTCTGCGGGTTGACCGGGCTGGTCTCGTCGACGGTGCCGTCGGCCACCCCGTACACGCTGCACGAGGACATGTAGACGAACCGGCTCACGCCGGCACGCTTGGCCACCTCGGCGAGGCGGACGGTGCCCAGGTGGTTGATCTCGAAGGTGACCTCCCCGACCAGGTCGCCCACCGGGTCGTTGCTGAGCTCGGCGAGGTGGACCACGGCGTCGATGCCCTCGAGGTCCTCCTCGGTCAGGTGGCGGATGTCCTTGACCAGGGTCCGGGGGGTGGCCGACAGCCCGTCGTAGAGCCACCCCGCCTTGTAGAAGCCGGTGTCGACGGCGGTGACGTCGTGCCCGTCGGCCATCAGGTTCTGGGCGAGGAGGCAGCCGATGTACCCCTCGGAACCGGTCATCAAGACGCGCACGTGTCAGTCCTTCCAGATCTTCCAGGGCGCCGTCCCGGCGTCCCACAGGCCGTTGAGCTCGGTCCAGTCCCGGAAGGTGTCCATGCCCATCCAGAAGCCTTCGTGCTCGAACACCGAGAGCTGGCGGTCCCGGGCCAGGCGCTGCAGCGGTGATGCCTCGAGCATCAAACCGACCTCGTCGTCGATGTAGTCGTCCACGAAGCGCCGCTCGAACAGGAAGAACCCGCCGTTGACCCACCCAGTCGCGAGCGTCGGCTTCTCGTTGAACTCGGTCACCACCGAGCCGGCCACGTGCATCTCCCCGTAGCGGCTCGAGGGGTGGACGCCGGTCAGCGTCCCGACCAGACCTTCCCGCTCGTGGTGCGCGACCAGCGAGGTGAGATCCACGTTGCCGATGCCGTCACCGTAGGTCAGAGCGAACCGGGGACCGTCCAGGTACTGCGCAAGCCGCTTGATCCGCGCGCCGGTCCCGGTCAGCAACCCGGTCTCGACGAACGTGATCTCCCAGTCCTCGGCACCCTCCGAGTTGTGGAAGGCGGGCGGGTCGTCGTTGCCGAGCTCGAAGGTGAAGTCCGACGTGCGGTGGCGGTAGTCGAGGAAGTACTGCTTGATGAGCTCGGACTTGTAGCCAAGCGCGAGCACGAAGCGCCGGAAGCCGTGCTCGCCGTAGGTCTTCATCACGTGCCACAGGATGGGCCGACCGCCGATGTCCACCAGCGGCTTGGGGAGCTTCTCGCTCGCCTCGCGCAGTCGCGTACCCATGCCTCCGCAGAGGATCACCACCGGGATGTCCCGTACGTCCTGGGTCATTGTCAGTCTCCTCGTCGTCCGTCGGTCCGCAGTACCGATACCAGCGGGCGTCCCGATGACAGCGTACGGTGGGAGAAGCGGACGAATCGGACGGATCGTGTAAAGATCACCCGCTCAGCCCAGATCGTGGCTCGTTGGTGCGGCATGATTGAGGACGACCTCGTCGCGACCGGCTCTCGACACGTCCGACCCGGAGGAACCCTCTTGGACATCTGGACCATTCTCCGGACAAGTCTGCGCCGGTGGTACGCGTTCGTGCCGATCCTCGCCCTCGCGCTCGGGCTGGGCTACTCGATGGCGCAGGACCTCGACCCGGTCTACACGGCCGAGAGCACGGCCATCCTCGTCGCGCCGTCGATCGTGCCCGGCCAGGAGGAAGGGGAGAAGGTCGAGGTCAACCCGTACATGAGTCTCGGAGGGGGCTTGACGGCAACGACCCAGGTCATCGTCGTACTCATGGACAGCGGTCCGAAGCGCCTCGAGTACTTCGAGCGTGGGCTGGAGCCGGACTACGTCGTCGATCGGAACGACGCGGTGATGTCCTTTGCCGTCACCGGCGACGAACCCGACTCGGTGATCGAGACCGCCAACGAGCTCGTGGACATCGCCGACACCGAGGTCGCGGCCCTGCAGGAGAAGGCCTCCGTCATTCCCGAAGAGCGGATCCGTGTGCGCCCCCTGAGCTTGCCCGCCATCGCCCAGGAGGACGGTTCAGCGGGTCCGCAGCTCCTCGCCATCCTGGGTGTGCTCGGGCTCGTCGCTGGCATCGGCGGCGCCATCGCCCTCGACGGTTTCATCCGTTGGCGCAAGCGGCATCGGAGCACCGCCCGCACGCCGAGCGGCGGCTCGCACGACCCCGATCGCAGCTCCAGGTCCGGGCGTCCTGGCATACGACCGCCGTCGATCGGACGGTCACGTCCGGCCAAGGCCGGCGCGCAGAGCCCGTCCGACAGCGCGGTTGCTGCCCGCAGATAGTCCGCGAGAGATGACCCGCGAGCGACTCTCCGACATCCCGGTCGCCCGGGACCCTCTGCTGGTTCCCTATGCGTTCATCGTCCTGAGCATCGCAATCCCGAGCCGCCTCCTGCTCGAGCCGCTCGGGGCTCTCGGCTACCCCGCGACCATCGTCGCCGCGGGCGCTCCGGTGCTCTACGTCTTCGCCCGCCTGATCCCCAGTCAGCTCGCCGACGGTTTCAATCCGGTCCGCACCCTGCTGCTCGCTTTCGGCCTCGTCGCGCTGATCGGCTACGCGGTCGGACTGACCAAGGTGCTCTCAGTGGTCGAGGCGACCGCGAGCATCCGGGCGCTGATCAACTACGCGGGCTTCGCGGGTCTCGGTCTCCTCGTCGTCGACGGGATCCGTGACCGTCGCCATCTCGACCGACTGCTCGAGCTCATCGTCCTGGGCGCCTCGCTCCTGGCGATCTACGGGATCGTCCAGTTCGCCACCGGCCTGTCCCCCGACAGCTACATCCGGATCCCGGGCCTCGTGCTGCAGGAGGTGGACATAACCCTCGCACGCTCGATGTTCACCCGGGTCCAGGGGACGAGCCTGCACCCCATCGAGTTCGGGGTGATCCTGGCCCTGGTCCTGCCGATCGCGCTGCACTACGCCATGCACGGCACGACCGTTCGCCCACCCTCCCGATGGCGCTGGATCCCGGTCCTGCTCATCCTGATCGCCTCGCCGATGTCCGTGTCACGCTCCTCAGTCCTCGGAATCATCGTCGGTGTGGGACTCCTCGCCATGACCTGGACCTGGCGGACCCGATTGAAGGCATTGGGCTTCGCGATCGTCCTCGCGCTCGCCATGCGCGCAGCGATCCCGGGGCTCCTGGGGACGCTGCTCGGGATGTTCACCTGGTTCGAGGACGACCCGAGTGTCGAGGGCCGGACGCAGGACTACCCCAAGGTGCTGGAGTTCTTCCACCAGGATCCGTGGCTCGGACGCGGGATCGGAACCTTCGTTCCCGCCGAGCACTTCTTCCTCGACAACGAGTACCTGGGCACCCTCATCACCACCGGTCTCCTCGGACTCGTCGTCCTCATCGCTCTCTTCCTGGTGGTGATCTCGGTCGGGCGCGCGGTGCGTCGGTACAGCACCGATCCCGCCACCCGGTCCCTGGGCCAGGCCCTGGCCGCCGCGGCCCTGGTCAGCATGGTGACTTGGGTGACGTACGACGGGCTCGGCTTCCGGGTGAACGCCGGGCACGCATTCGTGCTGTTCGGGGCCGCCGGTGCACTGTGGCGACTGGAGGTCGGGCGGCCTCGCTGGGGCCGCGGGCAGCCCCGATCGCAGGGCGAGGCAACCCTCGTGGGCGACGAGCCGGACACGGACGCGCGCGTGCCCGCCGAGGTCTCCGGCGACAAGAGGTGAAGGCACCCAGCCGCGCGGCGGTCGGCTCCATCGTGCTGTGCGCCCTCGTCCTGCTCGCCGGGGCGGTGGCGCTGCACCTCGGGCTGCTCGGGGACGGGGGCCCGACCGACAACGCGGACAACCCGGCCCCGGACAGCTCGACAACCGGCGACACCGACCGCTGGGACAGCCCTCCCGCGCCGGACGGGCCTTCCGGACCGCAGGGTGGGATGCCCGGCCCGGACAATACCGGGGTTCGCGACGAGGACCGCCTGTCCCCTCGGGAGGGAGGTACGCTCCGACGGGACGGCCTGGTGGTCGAGGATGCGGTGATCGCCGGCGACGTCCTGCTCGCCGGGAACGACCAGACCCTTCGGAACGTGCGGGTGGAGGGCCAGGTACGGACGATCGGGAGCGGTACGACGATCGAGGACTCGGAGGTCGGGGCACTGGCCATCTCCGGAGCGACGAACGTGACCGTCCGGCGCGTCAACGTCTCCGGTCGGATGGGTCACGACGGCATCCACATCACCTCCGACACCGGAAGGGTGCGGGACGTGCTGATCGAGAGCTCATGGGTGCACTCCCCTCGTGTCGGGCCCGAGAGCCATTACGACGGCATCCAGGTCCGAGGCGTGGAGGGACTCACGATCCGGGACAGCAAGATCGACCTGGGGACCTATCAGCGGCAGTACACCTCCGCCGTGTTCCTGCAGAACGCGAACGGGGGCAACGTCGACGTCCTGATCGAGAACAACTGGATCAACGGCGGCGGATACACCGTGAACCTGGCCGGCGAGGACGTGGTCGTCCGGAACAACGTCTTCGGGCCCGATGCCGAGTTCGGGCTGCGCTACCCCAGCGACGCACCGGTGTCCGGCTCGGGGAACGTCTGGCAGGAAGGCAACCGGCCGGCAGAGCTCTGATCAGGGAAGCTCCTGCTGCTCCACCTCGTCGGCCAACCTGCCGAGCCGATCCAGGCGCTCGGTCAGTGCGGGCAACGGCTCGAGACCCGCGACCTGGAGCACCTGGGACCACCGGTGCGCCCAGTCGTGCCGGCGGAGCGACTGCACCACGTTGGCATTCCTCGCCCGGCGGACCCGGTCCGGGTCGGCGTCGAGCTCTCGCACCACGTCCTCGATGCGCGGCTCGGGCACGGAAATCGGGATCAACGCATCGGGCCAATCGAAGGCATCTGTGAAGTCCTGGAGATCCGGCGCCGTCCCGAGCATGACGGCACCGGATGCGACGACCTCGAAGTACCGCGTGGTGAGCATCTCCTCACCGGCGGTGAGACCGAGCTTCTCCGTCGTGTCGCTGATCTTCTGCACGATGGCGTACCGTGACCGCTGCAGCCGCGCGGCCAGGACGAGCCGGTGATCGCGGTAGTCGGTCACCTCGAAGGGCCCGTTGATCGTGTCGAACAGGTAGGTCAGGCGGCCGGCTTCCAGGGCGTCGACCAGGGCACGGTGCGTGACGTCGTGCATCCCCCGACCGAAGCTGACCACGTCCGTCCACCGCTCGGGCGCCGCTGCCGCACGCGGCGCGAACCGGGCGGTGTCGACCGCGTGCGAGAGGTAGGAGCACCGCACACCGGTGATCGCCTCTACAGCAGGGATCACGTTGCGGTTGAAGACGAAGATGTGGTCGAACCCGCGCAGCTGTCGCAGGTAGTCCGCCGAGCGGGCCACCTGGCTGTTCCACATCTCTATGAGGAACGCCACCTTGGTGGAGGCCCGCTCGAGCTGGGGTTGGACGGCCCTGAGATCGGCGATCTCGTGCGGGGCCGCGAAGACGGCGAAGAAGACGTCGGCATCCACGACGTCGCCCAGGCTGTGGAGCACGCTGCGACGGGGCACCCGTAGCGCTCGCCGCGCGCGGTTCATCGCACCGTGGGTCAGGACACCCAGAGGACCGCGGCGGTCCGCACCGGGAGTGAGCAATCCGACCGCGTCGACCTCGCCGATGACGTCCTCGAACTCGAACTGCGACGCGTGCCACACGAGCTGGCCGGCGCGGCGACGGGAGAGAACGGCGACCCGCGGCAACCGCACCGCGTCCCCGCCGTCCCCGTCATTGCGCACCGACGTGCTCGAGGGCCGCGCGGCGTCGGTCCCGGTCACTTGGCCTCCCCGTCCGGCGGTCGGCTGGCACCGGGCGCGTCCCGGCAGCGTCTCGCGAATCCTAGCGGTGCCCGTGCAGCCGGCCCGACGAGTTCACCGGTGCGCGCGGGGCGATCGGGTGAACTCGTCGCTCGGCCGGTGTGGAGTGTCATAGATTGGCCCCTGCGGTCCGCGCCGAGGAGCACGGAACGTCTGGGACGAGAGGCAGTGGAGATGTCGAGAGCACGACACTGCCTCGGCAGGCGTGCACACCTCCAGGCTGGTCCATGACCGATCCGATTCAACCGCGGGACCGCGCGGAGGAGATCAGCAGCCGCGGCCTGGCCTCCGCCACCCGCTGGATGTCCGTGGGCCAGGCAGTGACCCAGGTATCGCGGTTGGTCGTCTCGGTGCTCCTGGCCCGCTGGCTCGCGCCCGAGGCGTTCGGCCTGGTCGCCGTCGCGATGACGACCATCGTGGCCCTCGACATCGTGAAAGAGCTCGGTACCGGCGCCGCGATCATCCAACGGCGCACGATCGACGAGCGGCTCCTGACGAGCGTCTTCCTGCTGAATGCCTGCGGCGGGATCGTCGCGGCCGCAGCGATGGTCGCGGGGGCTCCGCTCATCGCCGCACTGTTCGGGTCCTCCGAGGCCGTTCCCGTGGTGCGTGCACTGGCCATCGTGCTCGTGCTCGGAGGCTTCACGCACGTGCACCACGCTCTCCTACGACGCACGATGCGTTTCGCGAGCGTGGCGAAGGTCGACCTCACCGGCGCCCTCGTGACGGGTGCGGTGAGCATCGCGCTGGCGGTCGGCGGGCTCGGCGTCTGGTCGATCGTGTGGGGGAACGTCATCGGGTTCGCCGCCGGGTCCTCCGTCGCTTGGCTGCAGTCCGGATGGCGCCCCACGGCGCGGCCGAGCCTGCAGTCCCTCCGGGCGATCGCGAACTTCAGCCTGAACACCGCCGGCAGCGCAGCGTTCACCGTCCTGCGACAGAACCTCGACAAGGTCCTGGTCGGTCGATGGCTCGGGGCGTCGGCGCTCGGGATCTACACGCTGGGGCAGCGGACGGTCAGCTTCCCGGTGCTGTCCCTGACGAACGTCCTCATGGCTGTCCTCTTCCCCGCCTTCTCGCGGTTGCAGGACGACAACGACGCCCTCCGTCGCGGGTACGCGCGGGCTCTCGGAGCGATCGCATTCGTCACCTTCCCCCTGCTCCTCGGTGCCGCCGCGATCGCCGAACCCTTCGTCGAGACCATCCTGGGGCCCAAGTGGGCCGAGCTGATCCACCTGATCTGGTTCATGGCTCCCGCCGGTGCGATCCAAAGCCTGCTGACGGCCGTCAACACGCTCTACAGCGCCAAGGGACGCGCGGACTGGATGTTCCGCTGGGGGCTCGCAAGCGGGGCGGTCACGCTGGGCTCCTACGCGCTCGGCCTGCAGTGGGGGCTCACCGGACTTGCCGTCGCCTACCTCGCGATCAACGTGATTCTGCTCCCGGTGGGACTGGCGATCCCGCTCCGCCTGATCGACATGCGGCTGGGCCGCCTGCTGCGCGGCCTGGTCCCCTACACGGCAATGGCAGCCGTGATGGCCGTCGCGACGGTCGCGACGGTATACGGCGGCCGTCACGCGGGCTGGCCGTCGGTCGTACAGCTCATCGCGGGTACAGCGGTCGGCGTCGTGACCTATATAGGGCTGACGCTGTGGATCCGCCCGGTGGCGTTCGGGGACGTCCTGGCCGTGGTGGCCCGGCGCAGCCGGGGCTGAGGACACGCAGCCGACGCGACCTTGCCAGATTCACCCGTTCGGGGGCTATCGTGTAACGGATCGATAACGTCACCACTCAGTATCGCCTTCGATCACCAGCCCTTGACCCCGCCCAGGACGACCCGAAGGACCTGCCTAGCGACATGCCCAAGCGTCCGAGCACTCGTACCCGTTCCGCGCTGCTGGCGACTCTCGTGGCGATCGGCACCGCCTCCTGCGCCTCGCTCTCGCCCGACGTCGACGATCTGGCGATGGGGGACACCCGCACCCAGGAGCACGTCCAGGAGCAGCCTGAGGACCGGTCGCCACGATCGCCCGCTCCTTCGAGTCGTAACCACCCGCCTGCACCCGCGGCGGCGTCACCGACCTCGACGTCCGAGCCGTCCGTGGACCCGGACGCCGCTGCCGAGACACAGGACGAGACCGCCCCGCAACCGTCCGCGGACGCCCCCGGGTCGGCGAGGCCGGCGGACAGGGCCACGGAGCCGTCGCGGAGCGAGAACCGTGA
This sequence comes from uncultured Actinotalea sp., assembly GCA_964416715.1. GTDB lineage: Bacteria > Actinomycetota > Actinomycetes > Actinomycetales > Cellulomonadaceae > Actinotalea. Next base: position 25,973 of record CAYQFJ010000012.1, read on the forward strand.
GCCGAGTCCGCCACCGGTGCGAACGGACCCACCGGCAACGTCGAGCAATCCGCCGACCCCCGCCCCGGCACCGTCCGTACCGGCGAACTTCCCGACGGCCGCGACCACCGGGACCCTCTCCGACGATCTCGCACCGCTCGCCAGCGGCACGTACCGCGAGCACGGCGCCGTAATCAGCGATGTCGTGATCGCCGGAGACGTACTGGCGAGCGGTAACAACATGACCTTCCGGAACGTACGTGTCGAGGGCCAGCTCCGGGTCACGGGGACGGGCACCACCGTGGAGGACTCGGACATCGGCGCGCTGGTCGTCTCGGGCGCCCGCGACTTCACGGCACGCCGACTCAACGTGTTCGGTTCCCCGGGCAAGGACGGGCTGCACGTGACCTCCGACGCCGGCCGTGCCGTGAACGTGCTGATCGAGGCCTCCCGGATCCACTCTCCGATGGTCACCGGCAACAGCCACTACGACGGCATACAGGTGCGCGGCGTGGACGGGCTGACCCTTCGCGGGAACTCCTTCGAGCTCGGTCCGTACAAGCGCCAGTTCACCGCTGCGATCTTCCTGGAGAATGCCAACGGCGGGAACAAGGACGTCACGATCGAACGAAACTACATCGACGGCGGCGGCTATGCGGTCTACCTCGGCGGAACCAATACCGTATTCACCGCCAACAGGTTCGGGTCCAGCGCCAAGTGGGGCCCGCTTTATCCTCGCTCCAACATGGATTCCGTCCGCTCTGCGGGGAACATCGGACCCGACGGTCGACCCATCCAGTTCTGAGTCATACCATCATGGGCCATTGATTGGGTCTGCGCCCTGGCCTGTAGTCCGGTCCCTTGTCCGGTGTATTCTGGTTCCTTGGCCACCACCGGCTCATCAATGCGCGCTCCCCTCACCTCCGTGACGAAGCTGCTGCGGCGGACGGTTCGGAGGGCGATCGGACTGTGGCCGGCCGACGAGATCCGCAACAAGGTCATCCGCACACCCGGGGCCGTCCGGTTCTACCGGATCGAACGACGTGAGATCGCGCGGCTACGCCGGGAGACGGGCGGTCGTCGAGCTCGTGTCACCACCGTGATCCCGACCTACTCCCGGCCCGAACGACTTCCCAGAGCTGTGGCCAGCGCCCTGCGCCAGGACGTCGATGACCACGTCGTCGTCGTGGTGGACGACGGCGCCGGACTCCCTCGACTCCCGTCGGACCCGAGGCTTGTCGCCGTCTCGCTCGCGGAGCACACGGGGCACTCGGGACTCGTCCGGAACATCGGTCTGGGAATCGTCGACTCGGAGTATGCCTCCTTCCTCGACGACGACAACGAGTGGCGCGACAACCACCTCCGGGTGGCACTCGCAGCCCTCGACGACGGCGCGGACCTGGTGTACACCGCACTGGAGCGATACCTCCCGGACGGCAGGCTGTTCGACGTCCTCTCCCAGCCGTTCGAGCGTCGTCTGCTGCGTGAGAGATCGTTCGTCGACACGAACGGCATCGTGGTTCGCAGAACAAGAGGCGTACGGTTCAGTCGGATCCGGCGCGGCCGCGGTATCAAGCCGCCGGTGGACTGGGAGTTCGTCTGGCGGATGAGCAGACGAATGCGCGTCGTTCATCTCCCCGTCCCGACCGTTGTCTATGCCGTGCACAACGGCAGCTACTTCAGCAAGTGGCCGGTCCTCGAGAACTACCCGCTGCGCGAGGAGGCCCAGGACCGGGGTGAGCAGGCCTAGACGGGACAGGGCCCCCACCGCCGCGAGCGCACAGTGTGCGCCGACTCACCTCGCCGGGGCCAGGCGCCGGAACACCTCGAGATACACCGGCTCCTGTGCGCTCCAGCGCAGCCGGTCCTCGATCCGCTTGCGGCCCGCCGCTCCCATCCGGGCACGGCGCTGAGGATCGTCCAGCAGCTCGGCGACCGCTCGGGCGAAGGCCGCGTCGTCGTCGGGCACGGTCAGACCGGCCTCGCCGGCGGAGCGGGTGTTCTCGACGAGGTCGAACCCCACCACCGGCAGCTCGTACGCCATGTACTCCAACGTCTTGTTCATGGTGGACTTGTCGTTGAAGTCGTTCTTCGGGTCCGGGGTCACACCGAGGTCCGCGGTCGACAGCCAGCGGGCGATCTCCTCCGGGCCCACCTTGCCGGTGAAGGTCACGTACTCGTCCAGGCCCAGGCGCGTGCACTGCTCACGGAGGTCGTCCAGGCAGTCACCGAAGCCCATCAGAGCGAAGTACGTGTCCTGGCGGCCCAGCACGTGCACGTAGTGGTCGATCGCCCCGAGCAGGCGGTCGACGCCGTCCTGCGGCCCCATGATGCCCAGGTAGCAGACCAGGTGCTCGCGTCCGTTGCGCAGCCCCGGCTCTGGTTCCTTCCTCCGCATCCGGTCCGGGTCCGGGGCGCTCATCACGATGCTGGTCCGCGAGCGCGGCACCCGGCCACGGCCGACGGCGATCGCCTGGTACGACTCGTTGGTGGAGATCACGTGGTCGGCCGAGGCATAGGTGGCCCGTTCCAGGAGCAGCAGACCACGGTGCAGCAGCCCGCGCCGGCCGAACCGTGCCTCGTAGACCTCCGGACACAGGTCGTGCTGGTCGTAGACGAACCGCGTTCCGGCGACGAGCCGCCAGATGCGGCCCAGCAACCAGTACGTGTCCGGTGGGTTGCACGCCTGGAGCACGTCGAAGCCCTCGTGCCGGTGCACGTACCGGGACAGCCACGCGGTGCGCAGCCAGCAGTAGACGAACTCCAGTACGTAGCCGATCACCCCGGAGCGGGCCCGCGGCGGCGGATAGGTGTGGATGCGCACCCCGTCGAGGGTCCGGTGCGCGGGCTGCCCCTCGTCCCGCGGGCAGATCACCGACACCTGGTGACCCGCGGCGACGAGCGTCTGACACTCCAGCCACACCCGGCGGTCCAGCGGTACGGAGAGGTTCTGGACGACGATCAGCACACGAGCCAGGCGGGTGGTCATGACGCACCTCCGGTCAGCAGGGAGGCGTCCAGGTCCGCCAGGGACGCGGCGCCGGCCAGGGCCATCGCGTGCGCCAGGTCGTCCCGGAGCGCGCCGAGTGCGGCGGCCACCCCCTGCTCGCCGTCGGCCGCGAGACCCCAGACCACCGGCCGGCCGACGAGCACGGCGCTCGCACCGGCCGCGAGCGCCACCAGGCAGTCGAGCCCGGAGCGGATCCCACCGTCGACCAGCACCGGCCCACGTCCGGCGACCGCCTCGACGACCTCAGGGAGTGCGGCCGCCGCCGGTACGGCACGGTCGAGCTGGCGGCCGCCGTGGTTGGAGACGACGACGCCGGACGCACCGGCCTCCAGGCAGGTCACGGCCTCGTCACCGCGGAGCACGCCCTTGACCAGCACGGGTAGACCCGTTGCCCCGGCGAGGCGCCCGATCAGGTCGAAGGTGACGGTCGGGTCCTGCTCGGCGCGGTGCCGCGCATCGGCGCCGACGTCTGCCAGATGAGGTCGAACGTTGACCAGGAACTGGTCGTCGGGGACCGAGGCGCGGTTGCCGCCGATCCGTCGCTTGATGCCGACGTACGGGGTGTCCCCGGTCAGGACGAGCGCACGCGCACCCGCCGCAGCGGCGCGTTCGGCCACCCGGAGCGTCAGGTCCCGGTCGCGCATCGCGTAGACCTGGAACCACCACGGCCCGTCGGTCTCGGCAGCGATCTCCTCGATCGCTAGCGAGGCACGGGCGGACATCACGTAGAGACTCCCGGCCACCTTGGCGCCACGCGCGACGGCGAGCTCCCCCTCGTCGTGCGCCAGCCCCATGTACCCGGCCGGCGCGACCGCGACCGGGGAGGCCAGGTCGACCCCCAGAACCTCGGTCGACAGGTCGACGGAGCCGACGTCGCGCAGCACCCGTGGACGCAACCGGTACCGTGCCCACGCCTCCGTCGCCTCGTGCAGGGTGAGCTCGTCACCCGCACCCGAGGCAAATGCGTCGTAGACCGCGGCCGGGAGCACGCGGGCGGCCTGCGCCTCGTGCTCGGCGAGCGTCGTCAGCGGCATCGTCGTGCTCCGTCCTTCCCCGCGGTCGGGGTCACGGAGCCGATCCTCCCAGGTCCGACGGTGGGCTCAGTAGGCACCCGAGCCCTTGAGCACCGCACGCCACGTCTTCCACAGGATCATCAGGTCCATCGTGACCGACCAGTTGTCGACGTAGCGCAGGTCGAGCCGCACCGACTCCTCCCAGCTCAGGTCCGCCCGGCCGCTGATCTGCCACAGACCGGTGACCCCCGGACGCACGTGGAGGCGGCGGTTGACGGCGTCGTGGTAGGTGGCGACCTCGGAGACCAGCGGGGGCCGCGGCCCGACCAGGGACATGTCCCCCTTGACCACGTTGAACAGCTGGGGCAGCTCGTCCAGGGAGAACCGGCGCAAGAAGCGGCCGACCGGCGTGACCCGCGGGTCACTGCGCATCTTGAACATCGGGCCGTCACGGTCGCTGCGGTCGAGCAACTCGACCCGCCGCTCGTCCGCGTCGACATACATGCTGCGCAGCTTGAGCATGGTGAACTCGCGCCCGTCCACGCCCACGCGGGTCTGCCGGAAGAACGCCGGGCCGCTCGAGGTCAGGCGGACGGCGAGCGCCGACGCACCGATCACGGGCAGGGCCACCAGCGCCAGGACGCCACCGAGGGTCCGGTCCAGCGTCGCCTTGGCAATCCTCCGCAGTCGCGAGGTCCCCACCTCGACGCGCAGCAGCGAGACCGACGCCGTCGGGCGCAGGGACAGCCGCGGCCCGAACACCTCGACCAGGTCCGGGGCGACGACGAGCTCGGCACCGGTGCGGCCCAGCGCCCACGACAGCCGACGAAGCGCCTCACCGCTGACGGCGGAGCCGGCGACCACCACGACGTCGATGCCGTGGTCCCACACGACCTGCGGGACGTCGGCGACCGCGCCCAACACCGGGACCTCGTGCTCTAGCAGCGTGTGGTCGTCGTCCAGGGAAGGGACGCAGACCCCCATGATCCGGTAGCCGTGGTGCGGTGAGCCCGCGAAGTCCTCGACCAGGTTGATCAGTCCGCTGGGCGTGCCCACGACGACGGTCCGCATCATCCCTTCGCCACTGCGGCGCTGCCGGTGCAACAACCGCCGCTGGAGGTACCGGGCCAGCCCGGAGAACACCATGACCAGGGGGACCGCCACGAACACCAGACGCCGCGGCACGGGGAGCTGGAGGGCGTACGCCACGCCCATCATCGCCGCGGCGAGGAGGAAACCGCCGCGGACGATCGCCTGGAACTCCGCCGGGCCGTCACCGAGCGAGCGCAGCTCGTAGCCACGCGTGAGGGCGATGAACAGGGCGAAGCCGAGGCCAGAAAGCGCTCCACCGAGCAACGCGATCCCACCGGGGCCGAACAAGGTGGCCAGCACGGCCGCCGACAGTGCCGCACCGATCAGGACGTCGACGGCGACCGCCCGCAGCATGTACCGTGTCGCCGCGTGCTCCCAGCTCAGGGAGTCCACGCTGGAGCCGACGAGGGCCCGGTCGCCGTGCGGCTCGAACGGTTGCGATGACGCCCAGGATCGCCGCGGTGTCGCGGCCGCTCCTCGACGCTCGTGCGAGCCGACGAGGTCCCGCGGGTGGCGGTCGGTCGTCAGTGTCATCGATGTCCTGTCCCAGATCTCTCGGCTGGGACGAGGGTATACGGGTCTTTGCCCGAGTTCGCCCCGGAATGCCCTATTTCACCCGGTCGGGTCAACGGCCCCGGCGATCCTCGCACGTGCGACGGGCCCGGGCACCTGGTGAGCACCGGCACCTGGCCGGGCGTGGCCGGCCCACCGCTCACGTTAGGTTAGAGTTGCGCCGATCCCGCACGGAGCCCGGCCGGATGACGCCGGAGGCTCCCGGGGATCCTCAGCCTCGGCCCGACGACGCGCCACGCTGGCCATGACCACTCGGCGCACGTCGCCCGGGACCCCAGGAGAGTTGTGACCTCACCCCTTGCCGGCCTGCGCCGGTCCGGCCGCAGTCCGTCGGAGCGCCGCAAGGCGCGCACCGAGAACGTCACGTCGGTCCTCGGAGCCTTGCGGGACCCCCGGAGACTGCGGACGGAGGTCCTGGCGGGACTGGTCGTGGCGCTGGCGTTGATCCCCGAGGCGATCTCCTTCTCGATCATCGCCGGAGTGGACCCGCGGGTGGGGCTGTTCGCCTCGTTCACCATGGCGGTCTCCACCGCGTTCCTCGGCGGTCGCCCCGCGATGATCTCCGCCGCGACCGGAGCGATCGCCCTGGTCATCGCGCCCGTCGTGCGGGAGCACGGCATGGAGTACCTCATCGCCACGGTGATCCTGGCGGGGATCATCCAGGTGCTGCTCGGCGCGCTCGGGGTGGCGCGGCTGATGCGGTTCATCCCGCGCAGCGTGATGGTCGGGTTCGTCAACGCACTGGCCATCCTGATCTTCCTGGCCCAGGTGCCCTACCTGACCGGGGTGCCGTGGGCGGTGTACCCGATGGTCGCCGTCGGGATCGCGATCATGGTCCTGCTGCCCAGGATCACCACGGTGGTCCCGGCCCCGTTGGTCGCGATCGTCGTGCTGACCACGGTCACGGTCCTTTTCGCCATCACCGTGCCCGACGTGGGTGACCAGGGCGAGCTCCCGGACTCGCTGCCCTCGCTGTTCCTGCCGAACGTCCCGCTCACCCTCGAGACGTTGCAGATCATCGGGCCGTTCGCGGTGGCCATGGCTCTGGTCGGGCTGATGGAGTCGCTGATGACCGCCAAGCTGGTCGACGACGTCACCGACACGCACTCGAACAAGACCCGTGAGGCGTGGGGTCAGGGCGTCGCCAACGTCATCACCGGGTTCTTCGGTGGGATGGGTGGCTGCGCGATGATCGGCCAGACCATGATCAACGTGAAGGCCTCCCGGGCGCGCACCCGCATCTCGACCTTCCTCGCCGGCCTCTTCCTCCTGGTTCTCGTGGTCGGCTTCGGCGAGGTCATCGGCGCCATCCCGATGGCCGCACTGGTGGCCGTGATGATCATGGTGTCGGTCGCCACGTTCGACTGGCACTCGATCCGGCTCGCCACGCTGCGGCGGATGCCCAAGAGCGAGACCACCGTCATGCTCTCCACCGTCGTGGTCACCGTCACCACCCACAACCTCGCGTACGGTGTGATCGCCGGGGTGCTGGTCGCGGCGGTCATGTTCGTCAACCGGGTCGCGCACTTCACCGAGGTGGTCGAGCTGGCGCAGCCGGACGAGCACACCCGGGTCTACGGGGTGGTCGGTGAGCTCTTCTGGGCCTCGTCGAACGACCTCGTCTACCAGTTCGACTACACCGGTGACCCGAAGAACGTCGTCATCGACCTGTCCCGGTCGCACATCTGGGACGCCTCCACGGTCGCGACGCTCGATGCGATCACGACCAAGTACGAGGCGAAGGGCAAGGCCGTGACGATCGTCGGCCTGAACGACGCGAGCCTCCAGCGCCACGCGCGCCTGGCGGGGCACCTGAACTAGGTCAGGCCAGGATGGTGGCCCGCTCGGCCGCGTACTCTGACGCGACGGTAGACTGCTCGCGGTCGAACGGAAAGGCACCATGGGTCTGAACCACAAGCAGATCGGAGAGGTGGCGGAGCGCACCGGACTGTCCCTGCGCACCATCCGCTACTACGAGGAGGTCGGGCTCATCACGCCCTCGACCCGTTCTCCGGGCGGGTTCCGGCTCTACAGCGAGCTCGACATCGCGCGGCTGGAGCTCATCAAGCGGATGAAGCCGCTGGACTTCAGCCTCGAGGAGATCCGCGAGCTCCTGACGGCGCTGGACCGGCTGGGCTCCACCGAGACGCCGGCGAGCGACCGGGATGCGTCGGTCGAGCGGCTGGAGATGTTCCGCCTCGCCGCGGAGGAGCGCTGCAAGAACCTCCGCTCCGAGCTGGCCTCCGCCGAGGACTTCGCCGGCAGCCTGCGACGAGAGATCCGTCGGCAACGGCGCACCTCGGCCCACCGTTGACGACGCCCCCGGACGCGGCCACGAGGATCGGTGCCGAGGCCGCGCGCAGACGCACCATCGCCGTCATCTCCCATCCGGATGCCGGCAAGTCCACGCTCACCGAAGCACTCGCCCTGCACGCCCGCGTGATCAGCGAGGCCGGTGCGGTGCACGGGAAGCAGGGGCGGTCCGGTGTCGTGTCGGACTGGCTCGAGATGGAGCAGAAGCGGGGCATCTCCATCACCTCCGCCGCCCTGCAGTTCGCCTACGGCGACGTCGTCGTCAACCTGCTGGACACCCCGGGCCACGCCGACTTCTCCGAGGACACCTACCGGGTGCTGACGGCGGTGGACGCGGCGGTGATGCTGCTCGACGCCGCGAAGGGGCTCGAGCCGCAGACCTTGAAGCTCTTCGAGGTCTGCCGGCGCCGCGGGATCCCGGTGATCACGTTCATCAACAAGTGGGACCGTCCCGGCCGTGCCGCGCTCGCCCTGTGCGACGAGCTCGAGGAGCGCATCGACCTGAGGCCGACGCCGATCACCTGGCCGGTCGGTGAGGCCGGCTACTTCCACGGCCTGGTGGATGCGCGGACCCGGCAGGTGACCACCTACCGCCGCGCTCCGGGTGGGGCCGGGCTGGCGCAGGAGGAGCATCTGGGGCCGGACGAGGCCCGCACGGCGCTCCCGGCCGAGGTGGACGATGCGCTCGACTCGCTCGGCCTCCTCGACCCGCTGGACACCGAGACGTTCCGCGCCGGGGCCACCACTCCCCTCCTCTTCGGTGCGGCGTTGTCCAACATCGGCGTGCGGCAGCTCCTGGACGTCGTCGCGGAGCTGTCCCCACCCCCGACGCCGCGCGCGGGGGTCGACGGGGTGCCGCGTGCGGTGGGCGCACCCTTCAGCGGGTTCGTGTTCAAGATGCAGGCCGGCATGGACCCCAACCACCGCGACCACGTCGCCTTCGTCCGGGTCTGCTCCGGGCAGTTCCGCCGCGGCATGGTCGTCACCCACGCGGCTTCGGGGCGTCCGTTCGCCACCAAGTACGCGCTGTCGGTGCTCGGCCGCTCCCGCGAGGTCGTGGACGACGCCTACCCTGGCGACATCGTCGGTCTGGTCAACGCCACCAACCTGAGCGTCGGCGACACGCTGTACGCACAACCCGGACCACGAGTCGTCTACCCGTCGATGCCCAGCTTCGCGCCCGAGCACTTCGTCTCGGCCCGCGCCGCCGACCCCGGGCGGGCCAAGCAGTTCCGCCGCGGAATCGCCCAGCTGGAGCAGGAGGGGGTCGTCCAGGTCATGGTCTCCGAGGCGCGAGGCGACGGCGCGCCGATCCTCGCCGCCGTCGGGCCGCTGCAGTTCGAGGTGGCGACCTTCCGCATGCAGCACGAGTTCAACGCGCCCATCCGCACCGAGCCGCTCGAGTACTCGCTCGCCCGACTGGCGACCGACGAGGACGCCCGGCACTTGGCCGGACGGCACGGCGTCGAGATCGTGCGCCGGGCCGACGGCACGCGGCTGGCCCTGCTCCGGGACGTCTGGCGGGCCCGCTCCCTCCAGCGCGAGAACCCCGAGCTGACGCTCGAGCCCCTTCCCGCCGGCTCGAGCTGACCGGCACCACCGGCACCACCCGACCGAGAGCGCACCCCATCACGTGAGATCACCCCTGAGCCACTGGCGTGCGGCACTGGCCCCGTCCGGCTTCTACGGCTGGTACATCGTCGTCTACTCGACGATCGCCCTGGCCGCGACGGGTCCCGGACAGACGGTCGGCGTCTCGTTGTTCGTCGACCCGCTGATCGACGAGCTCGGGCTGACCCGCTCGAGCGTGTCCACCGCCTACCTGATCGGCACCCTCGGTGGCGCGGTTGCCCTGCCGTGGATCGGACGGGCCCTGGACCGGTTCGGGGTGCGGCGCACGATGGTGGTCGTGGGCACCGGGTTCGGAGCCGTCCTGCTCGGTCTGTCGTTCGCCACGTCGCTGCCCGGGCTCACCATCGGCTTCGTCGGGCTGCGGATGGCCGGCCAGGGCGCGCTCGGCCTGACCGCCAGCACTGCCGTCGCCCTGTGGTTCCAGCGACGCCGCGGGACCGCGGCCGGCATCGTGAGCGCCCTCGGAGCCGTGGGCATATCCTCCACGCCGATCATCCTCGAACCACTGATCGCCGACCTCGGCTGGCGCAACGTGTGGCGCATCGAGGCGGTGGCCGTCTGGCTCATCGTGATCCCCCTGGGGTTGGTGATGCGCGACCACCCGGCGGACCTGGGCCAGCACCCCGACGGGCCGAGCCGAACCGGTCGGCTGCCTGTGGCCCCTCACCGGGTCGAGGGCGCGACCCGCGCCGAGGCCGTACGCCACCCGTACTTCTGGCTGATCTGCACGGCCGTCGCGGTGACCGGGCTGCTCACCACCGCCGTGGCGTTCCATCAGATCAGCCTGCTCACCGCCCGCGGCCTGACGACGGTGGAGGCCGCGGCGAACTTCATCCCGCAGACGATCGCGGGCCTGCTGTCGACCCTGGCCGCCGGCTACCTCATGGACCGGGTCGCCGGCCGGTGGATGATCATCGCCTCGATGCTCGTCCTCGGCGCGGGGCTGTGGTGGGGCACCGTCGTCACACCCGGGCTGTCGGCATTCGGTTTCGGCGCGATGCTCGGCGCCGCCGGCAGCATGATCAGGACGGTCGAGATCGCCGCGCTGCCCCGGTACTTCGGCACCCTGCACATCGGGTCCATCCGCGGACTGGTGGCGTCGATCAGCGTCGCCGGCACCGCCTGCGGCCCGGTACTCTTCGCGGTCGTGTTCGAGCGCGCAGGGTCCTACGCGCCCGTGCTCCTCGCCTGCTCGGCGGCACCGGTGCTCATCGCGCTGTGGGCCCTCATCGCCCGGGAGCCCGTGGCGTCACCACTGCACCGTCACGACCGATGACGCATCAGGGGTGCTGGTCGCGCCCGCCGGTCGAGTGGAACCTCTGCTGCGCGGCGAGTAGACCCTGCGTCACGACCATCTCCACAGCGTCGGCCGCCGCGTCCAGCACCCACGGCACGTCCTTGCGCTCGGCGGCGGAGAAGTCCTTGAGCACGTAGTCGGCGGGGTCCATCCGGCCCGGGGGACGCCCCACCCCGACCCGCACCCGTAGGTAGTCGCGGGACCCGAGGGCGGCGCTGACGCTGCGCAGGCCGTTGTGCCCGCCCTCACCGCCGCCGGCCTTGAGGCGGACCTGGCCGAACGGGATGTCGAGCTCGTCGTGCACGACCACCACCCGCTCGACCGGCACGTCGAGGTAGCGGGCGAGCGCGGCCACCGGCGCGCCCGAGACGTTCATGTAGGACGCTGGCTTGGCCAGCACCACCCGCGGTCCGGGCGCGCCCCCGGGCAGCACACCGAGTCGGGTCTCGCACACGGCGGCCCGGGTGGAGGAGGTACGGCGCGCGACGAACTGCTCCCCCGCGCGTCGACCGAGCTCGTCCAGCACCATCTGACCGACGTTGTGCCTGTTCCCCGCGTACGAGGGCCCGGGGTTGCCGAGGCCGACGACGAGCCAGGGCGCGCTCACCGCGTGCCCCTCGCGCCCGTCATCCGCACGCCTGCGACCCTCCGGTTCCCGGCGACGTCCACGGCCGAGCAGTCTCATGGCTGCTGGTCGTCCGGCGCTCAACCCGCCCGAGCAGGGGCTCAGGCCTCCTCGACGGCCTCTTCCTCGGCGGCAGCGGCGGAGGCAGCGGACTGCTCTGCGGCCAGCTCCTCGGCGGCCTCGTCGTCCGCGGCGGTCGACTGCGGCACGGTGACCGTCACGAAGACCTCCTCCGGGTCCCCGACGAGGGCGGCGCCCTCGGGCAGCACCAGGTCCGAGCCTCGGATCACCGCGCCGGCTTCCAGCCCCTCGACCGAGATCTCGATCCACTCCGGCAGGTTGGTCGCCTCGGCCTCCAGGTGCGCGGTCTGCGTCTCGACCAGGTGGATCGTGCCGGGGTACGACTCCCCGGTGACGTGCACGTTGACCTCGACCACGATCTTCTCGCCCTTGCGCACCACGAGGAAGTCGACGTGCTCGATCAGGTTCTTGACCGGGTCGCGCTGGACGTCCTTGGCGATGGCCAGCCGGGACTTGCCGTCGAGCTCGATCGCGAACAGCGCGTTCGAGCGCTTCAGCCCGAGCATCGTCTCGTGTCCCGGCAACGTGATGTGCAGCGGTTCCGCACCGTGCCCGTAGACCACGGCGGGAACCTGGTCGGCGCGGCGGATGCGGCGGGCGGCACCCTTGCCGAACTCGGAGCGGGCGACGGCGTGGAGCTTGACCTCGGACACGACAGGACTCCTGATGCTGGTGGTGACGGCGTGATGCTGCTGGGACGGCGGGTACCGGGGCCCGGTATCACCGACGGACGTTCGGCTGCCTCGACACGGGAGGTCCGGACGGGCGCACGAGCACGACCGCCGCGTCGATCACGGAGTCGTGTCCCGGGGCCCTGCTCGGGCCCGACCGTCCGACTTCCCTCGCCGAGGCAACTGCTCCACTGTACCCGGGTCGCAGCACCTGGTGAAACGCGTACCCGTGCACAGAACCCGGCACGGAGAAGTCAGACACCGCCGTCGAACAGCGACGTCACCGAGCCGTCGTCGAACACCTCGCGGATGGCCCGGGCGATCAGCGGGGCGATCGACAGGATGGTGAGCTTCTCGAACTGCCGGTCCTCGGGGATGGGCAAGGTGTCGGTGACGATCACCTCGCGCGCCTCGCAGCCCTGCAGCCGCCGGCCCGCGGGCTCGGAGAGCACGCCGTGGGTCGCCGCGACGATCACGTCCTTGGCCCCGGCGGCGTGCAGCACCCGGACGGCCTCCGCGATCGTCCCGCCGGTGTCGATGATGTCGTCGGTCAGCACGCAGGTGCGCCCCTCGACGTCGCCGACCACGCGGTTGGCCACGGTCTTGTTCGGGCTGTTGATGTCCCGGGTCTTGTGGATGAAGGCCAGCGGTGCGCCACCGAGCTTGGCCGCCCACTGCTCAGCGACCCGGATCCGCCCGGCGTCCGGGGAGACCACCGCGACGTTGCTCACGTCGACCCGGGTGCGCACGTAGTCGACCAGCAGCGGCATTGCCCACAGGTGGTCCACCGGACCGTCGAAGAACCCCTGGGTCTGGCCGGCGTGCAGGTCCACGCTCATCAGCCGGTCCGCGCCTGCAGTCTTGAACAGGTCGGACATCAGCCGGGCGGAGATGGGCTCGCGACCGCGGTGCTTCTTGTCCTGCCGGGAGTAGCCGTAGAACGGCTGGACCACGGTGATCGTCTTGGCCGA
>CAYQFJ010000013.1:0-38826 GCA_964416715.1 uncultured Actinotalea sp.
GGCCAGCGTCTGCGCCTCGATCCCCTGCGCGGCGTCGACCAGCAGCAGCGCTCCCTCGCAGGCGGCCAGCGAGCGCGAGACCTCGTAGGTGAAGTCCACGTGGCCGGGGGTGTCGATCATGTTCAGCGCGTACGGCACCGCCACGCCGTCGGGATCGGTGACCGCCCACGGCATCCGCACGGCCTGGGACTTGATCGTGATGCCGCGCTCACGCTCGATGTCCATGCGGTCCAGGAACTGTGCCCGCATGACGCGTTCCTCGACCACTCCGGTGAGCTGGAGCATGCGGTCGGCCAGCGTCGACTTGCCGTGGTCGATGTGCGCGATGATGCAGAAGTTGCGCAGCAGCTCGGGCGCGGTGGCCGCGGGGCGGATGCGCGCGCTCGACGCGAGATCTGGAATCGGGGGCAAGGGTGAGGGCTCCGGGACTCGAGAGGCGGGTCAGCGGCTCCATCGTCCCACGGCCCACCCCTCGACCGCGCCGCGGGAGTCGCTGCGTCCACGGCCCGGCTGGTAGCATTGCTCCTCGCGTGTCCGCCTCCGGGCGCCCTGAGCTGGTGTACTCGAGTCGGCGGACGCGAGCCCAGGTCGTCGCACCTCTCCTCGGGGCGGTCGCCTGTGCGCGTCCCGACGACCTGTCCGACGTACCTCACAAAGAAAGTCCACACGTGGCGAACATCAAGTCGCAGATCAAGCGCATCCGCACCAACGAGATCGCACGGCAGCGCAACAAGGCCGTGAAGTCCGAGCTGCGCACCCACGTGCGTCGCGTGCGCGAGGCCGTGTCCGCCGGCGACAAGGACGCCGCGACCAGCGCGCTGCGCGAGGCCGGCACGAAGCTCGACAAGGCCGTGAGCAAGGGCGTCATCCACGCCAACCAGGCCGCCAACCGCAAGTCCGCGCTGGCCAAGCAGGTCGCCGGGCTCTGACCCGCGGCCCCGCGCCGTACCGCCGGGCCCGCACCGTACCGCTGGGTTCCAGCGCCGCACGGCAGAGCGTGCTCGCTCCGGGCCGCACGCGGCCGATCACGACGCGCACCGCCACTTCGCGTCATGGTGCGAGCGCGTGGCGCTCTCATCCTGTGTGCCGGTACCAGTCTCCTTCTCCGCGGACGTCGCGATGCGATCTGCGCGCGCCCGGAGGCTGCCCGACGCCGACCTGGACCAGCGACCGGAGCCGATGAACCCGGCCCTGCTCCCGATCGTCCCGACCCCCACCCGCCCAGCGGAGGCGATGTGGGAAGCGACGTGGGACGGCGCCTCCGCCGGCACCCAGGAGCCGTCCCCGCTCGACTACCGGACCCCCGTCTTCGTCGGCCGACAGGGCATCTTCCGGACCGACGGCGCGGTGCACGCCTACGAGTTCCTGTACCGCTCCGGCGCGTACCGTCGTGAGGCGGTGGATCGCTGGCCGGCGCCGGACCAGGACCGGGCGACCGCGGGCGTGCTCGCGGCGACGTTCGCCACGGACCGCCTGCGGTCGCTGCCGGCCGACGTGCTGGTCTTCGTCAACGTCACGCGCTCGTTCCTGGTCGGCGACCTGCTGGTGCCCGCCGCGCCGGACCGCCTCGTCCTGGAGGTCGTGGAGTCCGTGGAGGTGGACGACGAGGTCGTCGCGGGACTGCGGCGGTTGGTCGACCAACGGTTCCGGATCGCGATCGACGACTTCGTCGCGAGCGAGCACCAGCGGGCCCTGCTGCCGTTCGCCGACTACGTGAAGCTCGACCTGCGCGACGTCACCGACGACCCGTCCCTGGTCGACCTCGCGCGGTCGCACGGTGCGACGCTCGTCGGGGAGCACGTCGAGAGCGCCGAGGACGCCCACCGGTGTCGCGAGCTCGGCATCGGGCTGCTCCAGGGCGACCACCTGGAACCGGCGAAGGTCTTCAAGCAGGCGCCCACGACCTGATCACGAGCCGCCCTGGTCACCGCCCGCCCGCGGGTCGACCGCGCGACGGTGCCGGCTCCCCCTGCGAGCCAGCACTTCCGCGCGACGATACCGAGGACCGTGGCGATGCCTCCGCCCACCGGCCCCGACGCGTCATCGCCGCTCAGCGACCGGCGGACGCCTCTCGGCTCTCGACCGACGGCAACGCCTCGGGAACGACCGAGGGCCGGATACCGATGTCCCGCAGCGCCGTGTCGAATGCCCGGACCGCGCCTTCCAGGTCGCCGTACCTGAGCATCCGGTCACCCAGCGAGCGCCACACCGACGCGGCCTGCCGGGTGGCGGACATCATTGCGAGCCGGTCGGCCGCCCACTGGTAGAGCCGGGTCGCCTCCACGACGTCGCCCCGTGCGGCGAACGTGTCACCGAGCAGGACGTGGCCGTTGCACACGTCGAGCGCGGCCGCGTCGTCCAGCAGCGCCAGACCGCGCCGCGCGAGCTCCTCGGTCCGGCCCGCGTCGCCCAGCAGCAGGTGGGCACGCCCGGCCTCGAAGTCGCAGCGGGCCAGCTCGATCTCCGACCCGACCGTCTCGAGCTCGCGCCGGGCCCGGTCCAGGTGCTCCAGCGCGGAGGCCGGCTCGGGCGGGTCGGACCGCAGCAGCAACCATCCGTAGTGCAGACGCAACCGGGGGACGTCCCTGCTCGCCGCCCCCTCGCTGAGGTAGGCCAGCGCGCGCTCGGTGAGCGTCCGGGCCTCCGCGAGGTCCCCGCGGCCCTCGGCGACCAGCGCAGCGTTCCAGTAGATGCTCCCGCGCCCGCGAAGGGTCCCCTGCTTCTCGGCGAGCTCGATGAGCTCGGCCGCGCGGTGCGTGGCGAACAGCAGGTCGCCTCGTTCGTAGTACGTCCACAGGACGGTCGCGGCGAGCCGCAGGTGCTCGTCCGTCCCGGCGATGCCACCGGCCTCGAGCTCCTCGAGCAACGTCTCCCCCAGCTCCACGCTGCGGGACAGGTCACCGGCCTCGTGGTACGACCCGACCAGGCTCGTGCCCAGCGTCGCCATGTCGAGGTACCGGCGCTCGGAGCGCGCCTTCTCCAGCAGCGGTTCGAGGACCGCGACCGCGGCCTCGATCTCACCGAGCGCGTCGTGCGCCGACGCGAGCGCCTGCAGCGCCTCCGTGTGATGGCGCGGCGCGATCTGCGAGAGGTCGAGCGCCAGCAGCCGGTCTCGCGCTTCCTGGGGCGCTCCGTTGGCGAGCGCCAGCCGGGCGAAACCGATCTCCATCCGAGCCCGCTCCTCGCTGGGGGCCTTCTCCCCGTGACGAAGGTAGTCGGCGGTCGTGCCCAGCCGGGCGGCGAGCACCCCCAGAGCGGCGTCGGTCGGCGTGCGGCGACCGGCCTCGATCAGGGAGATGTAGCTCGGCGAGAAGTCGTCCCCGGCCAGAGCGGTCTGCGAGAGGCCCTGGCGGATCCGTTCGGCGCGCACGCGCGATGCGATGTCTGTCACAGATGTCACTGTACTCATTGACACGCCTTCTGAACACTCTTTCCCGGGGACTGCCCGGGGTGAATGTGACGCGGGGACGGCACCCGTCGTGCCGTCCCCGCAACCGTGCTTCGTCGCGCGTCAGACCTTGCAGCAGCCGGTGCTGCCGATGCTGGTGACCGATCCGCCGTCGGCGGTGCCGGCCGAGGCGACGAGCGGCAGGCCGAAGACGGCGAGGCCAAGGGTGAGGGCGGCGGCGGAAGCGACCTTGACGATGCGGTTCATGACGATCTCCTCTGTGGTTGAGGCCGGGGCTGTCACACCTACTATGACAGGGTTCCTCCAGATATGCACCCCTGCTGAACTGCAATCTTGACGAGTTTTCGAGGGATCTTTGGGTATATACAGGGGTGTTCTGCCGCATAACGTGCAGCCGACGACCGGGCCGTTCCTCGACCCCCGGGCGATTTCGCCGAGGTCGGGTCACAGCGAGTGTGACTAGTCCCTCGCGGTTGCGACGGCGATCACGGCGCGCTCGACGGCGAAGACCGGGTCGCGGCCGGCGCCCTTCACCTCGGCGTCGGCGAGCGCGACGGCGGCGATCGCGGCGGCCATCGACTCCGGTGTCCAGCCGGCGAGCTCACGCCGGGCGCGGTCCACCTGCCACGAGGCCAGCCCGAGATCCCGGACCGGGTCCAGCCCGCGGCCGCGGGAGGCGGCGACCTTCGCGAGCGTCCGCAGCTTGGCCGCCAGCGCAGCGACCAACGGGACCGGGTCGGTACCGGTGCTCAACGCGTGCCGCAGCAGTGCCACGGCACGTCCGGCATCGCCCTCGACCGCGGCGTCGGCGACCCGGAACCCGGTCGCCTCGACCCGTCCGCCGTAGTAGCGGCCGACGACGTCGGCCGAGACGGTGCCCGTGGTGTCCGCAGCGAGCTGCTGGCACGCCGCGGCGAGCTCACGCAGGTCGGACCCGCACGCCTCGACCAGGGCACGCACCGCCGCCGGCTCGATCTTGCGTCCTACCCGCTGGAGCTCCTGCACGATGAACGCGGACTTGTCCGCGTCCCGCTTGATCGGCTCGCACCTGACGACCACCGCTCCGGAGGCCTTCACGGCGTCGAGCGTCTTCTTGCCCCGTACCCCACCGCGGTGCGCCAGCACCAGGACCACGTCGGGCGAGGGCGCGCCCACGTAGGCGGCGACGTCCTCGAACGC
Organism: uncultured Actinotalea sp.; assembly: GCA_964416715.1. Lineage (GTDB taxonomy): Bacteria > Actinomycetota > Actinomycetes > Actinomycetales > Cellulomonadaceae > Actinotalea. Next base: position 4,589 of record CAYQFJ010000013.1, read on the forward strand.
CTCGTCCGTGGCCGCCACGAGATCCTCGACGACCACCACGCGCGGCTCGTCGAACAGCGACGGGCTGGTGGCCACCCGCAGGCTCCCCGGCTCGTACGCCGGCCCGGAGATGCGGCTCACCTCCACGGACGGGTCACGCTCGCGGGCCAGCTCGATCACCCGGTCGACCGCCCGCTCAACCAGCAGCTCCTCGCCACCCTGCGCGAGGACCACGGGTGCCAGCCGGACCTCGTCCTGCTCGGTCGGTCGTGAGCTGGGCGGACGGCGGCGACCCGGTGGCATGCACCAACTGTCCCACGGACCTCGGACGTCCGGTCAGCCGAGGCAAGAGGCGCTCACCACCACCTCCCTGCTGCCGGACGGCCGCTCCCGGCCCGGCGACGGTCCCACGGCGATGTCCCCGCAGTCGGCCGTGGTGAGCACCACGGCGCCCTCGTCGCGCAGCATCCCGATGGTCGAGCCGGCCGGGTGCCCGTAGTCGTTTCCCACACCCGCGCTGATCAGGGCCACCGTCGCGTCGACCAGGCCGGCGAGCCGCGGCGACTGATACCTCGAACCGTGGTGCGCGACCTTCAGGACGTCCACGACGATCCCCTCGGGAGGGAGCCTGCCGGCGAGGGTCAGCTGCCCGGCCGGCTCCAGGTCCCCCAGGGCGAGCACCGACAGCTCGTCCGACTCCAGGAGCATCACCAGGCTCGCGTCGTTCGCCCCGTCCCCGTCGCCTTCATCGGCCCGACCGACACCACCGTCGACAGACGCGCCGTCCCCGGAAGGGCTCAGCACGGTCCAGCGCACCGTGGCGCGCCCGGACCCGCCCGAGCCGGTGTCACCGGCCGCCCCCACCCGCACCGGGACACCGGCGTCGGCCAGCGTCGCGAGCGTGCGACGGGCCTGCCCGGCCGGTGCGGGCAACGGGCTGACCAGCGCGGCACGCACCGTCCGGCCCGCCAGCACCGGTGCAAGGCCCCCGACGTGGTCGGCGTGGAAGTGGGTCAGGACGAGCAGGTCGACCTCCTTCACCGACAGCCGGTCGAGGCAGGTGTCGAACGCCGGTCCGTCGGGTCCCACGTCGATCACGATCGCCGACCGCGCGCCCGTGCGCACCACCAGCCCGTCCCCCTGGCCCACGTCGCACATGACCACCTGCCACCCCGCGGGGAACCGACCCTCCGGCAGCACGGCACCGATCCCGGTCCGTGCGCCGGGGACCAGCGCCAGCACGACCGCGATCGCGAGCAGCCCGCGCGCCGTCGCCCCGCGGGCCGGTCCGAGCACCAGCACGAGCACGCCCACCGTCGCGACCGCGAGCAGCCCGGCGCCCACCGGCCCCTCCGCCCAGGGCACCAGCGCCGCGGGCAGACCCGCGAAGAAGCGGGCGACCTGCGCGATCCACCACGTCGCCCAGCCCGCGCCGTGCGCCAGCACCACGGCCACGCCACCCGCCCACGGCGCGGTGACCGTGGCGAGCACCCCGAGCAGGGTGGCGGGCACCAGTGCGGGAGCCGCCAGCGCGTTCGCCGGCACGGCGTACACCGAGACCGCCGGGTCGAGCAGGACCAGCACCGGGGCGCACACGGCCTGCGCAGCGACGGGGACCGCGAGCACCACCGACGCCCAGCGCGGCAGCACGCGCCCGAACCAGGCGGCCAGCGGCGGGCCGAGCAGCACGATCGCACCGGTCGCCAGGACGGACAGCACGAACCCGTAGGACCGCGCCAACCACGGGTCCAGCACCAGCAGGACCACCGTCCCGGTCGCGAGCGCGGGCACGGCGGCGGACGGCCGGCCCAGGAGCAGCCCGACGACGCCGACGCCACCCATCGCGGCCGCCCGCAGCACGCTCGGCTCGGGATGGACCAGCAGGACGAACCCCGCCATCGTCGTGGCCAGCACGACGGCGCGTGCCGCGCGCGGGAGTCGCAGCACCGCGCACACCGCGACCACACCGACCCACAGCACGGCGAAGTGACCGCCGGAGACGGCGGTGATGTGCGTCAGCCCGACGTCACGCATGGCCTGGTCGAGACCGGGCGGTACCCGCGACGTGTCACCGATCGCCGAGCCCGGGACGAGCCCGCGGGCGTCCGGCCCGAGCGACGAGGTCACCCGCAGCAGCGCCGCACGGAAGACCCCGACGACCGTGTCCACCGCGCCGGGTGGGCGCACGACGTGCGGCCGCTCCCAGGTGATCAGCATCCCGCGGGACTCGTCCCCCGGATCGACCGGTCCCAGCCGACCGGTCACCGCGACGCGCGCCCCGTACGGGACGGTCCCCCATCCCTCGCCGATGACCACCAGCCCCGCGGCCACGGGTGACGTGCGACCGCGGCCGGTCAGCTCGTCGATCGCCAGGACCGTGCGGAACCGGTCGCCCGTCCCTGGTCCGGCCCACCGGTCGCGCACCGGGACCGGCTCGGCACGGACGGCGCCGACGACGTCGACCACGGCTCGCTCCCGCACCAGGCCGTCCAGCGGGCCGGCTTCACGCGCGTGGAGCTGTGCGGCGCACGATGCGAGCACCGTGACCACGGCGACCAGGCTCAACCCGACCGTCGCCCTGGCCCGCGCCGTGGTGGTTCGCCGCAACGGCGCGCACCACACGACCGTCGCGACCACCGCCACCCCGACGGCGACGCGCAGCACGGTCCCGGAGCCCGACCCGACCGCGAGCGCCGCGGCGAGCCAGCACCCGACGGCGGCACCCGCGAGGCGCAGGTCGGTCCCCGAGCCCAAGGTCAGACCCGCACGAGGTCGCGCAGGTCGGCCAGCATCGCCGGACCGATCCCGCTCACCTCGGCCAGCTCGTCCACCGAGGTGAAGCGCCCGTGCGCGGCCCGCCAGTCCACGATCCGCTCGGCCAGCACCGGTCCGATGCCGGGAAGCTCGTCCAACGCGTCGGCGTCGGCCACGTTCAGGTCGATCGGCCCCGGACCGCCACCCGGGGCGGGTGCCGTGGTGTCGCCGGGCGCGGGCACCACGATCTGCTCGCCGTCCACCAGGAGCCGCGCCAGGTTGACCGCGCTGAGGTCGGCCCCTGCCGCGGCTCCACCCGCCGCTGCCACCGCGTCGGCGACGCGGGCGCCGTCGTGCAGGTGGACCACACCGGGCTCCCGGACCTGACCCACCACGTGCACGACCACCTCGTCGGCCGCCGGTGCGGCTCCGTCCCCACCGGCCCCCGCTGCCGCTCCGTCCCCACCGACGATCGCGACGCTGCCCACGGCACCCGCCTCTACCGGGGTCGCATCGGTGGTCACCGTCCCGGGTGCGCCACCGTCGTCGGCCGCACTCCCGGGACGCCCCCCGTCGGCCACCGCCGAACCACCGATGACGACCGAAGCCACCTGGGCCGACCTCAAGGCGACGAAGCCACCCAACGCCACGACGGCCACCGAACCGGCGACCGCGACCCTGGTGCGCATCCCCCACCGGCGCCGACCCGTACCGGACTCCGCATGGTCCAGGGGGTGCCCGTGCACGGCCGTGTAGGCGGTGATCGCAGTGCCCTGCGCGCGTTTGCGGACGGTCGTCACCGGTGGGGTGGTCGTCACCGGTGGGGTGGTCACCGCCGGGTCGCCCGCCCGTGCCGCACCGGGGTGGAGCCGCAGCAGACGTCCGCCGACGTCACCCGGCTCCGTCCCGTCTGCCTGCACACCGGGACGCTAGGCCCCACCCCGCGGGCCGGCGCGAAGGACCACGACCGTTGTGGACGGTTCCGCGGACCCGGAGGCTGTGCTCAGGCGTCGGCGACGACCACCGCCGTCACACCGGGCCCGACGTGGGCGCCGAGCACGGCGCTCAGCTCGGCGACGTGGACCGACCTGACCTCCTGCTTCAGCCGGTCGGCGAGCTCCTCCGCGAGCTCGGGCTGACCGAGGTGGTGGACGGCCACCTCGCACGCGCCGCGACGTCGGGCGTCCGCCAGGGTCATCTCGATGATCCGGGACCGGGCGCGGGCACTGGTCCGGACCTTCTCGACCACGTCGAGCCGACCGTCCCGGACCCCGAGCACCGGACGCAGGCCGAGCACCGTGCCGAGGGTCGCCGCGAGGGGGCCAAGCCGCCCACCACGTCGCAGGTGCTCGAGCGAGTCGACGGCGAACCGCACCGTGCTCGTGCGTGCCCGCTCCTGCGCGGCCCGGGCGACCGTGGCGCCGTCGGCCCCGCCCGCCGCCGCGCGCGCGGCACCCAATGCCGCGAAGCCGAGCGCCATCCCCACCGTCCGGGTGTCCACGACGTGCACCGGGACGCCGCTCATCCCCGCGCCGAGCTCGGCGGACGTGACGGTCCCGGAGAGGTCGCCGGACAGGTGCACCGAGACGATCTCGCGTGCCCCACGGGCGGCGGTGCGCGCGTACGCGCGGGCGAACTCCTCCGGCGCCGGCTGCGACGTCGTCACCGTGGCGCGGGACCGCAGCGACTCGACCAGGCGCGACGGCGCGAGGTCCACCCCCTCGCGGTGGGCCCGTCCGTCGATGATCACCTGGAGCGGCACGACGACGAGCCCGGTGACGTCCACGATCTCCTGCGGCACGCAGGCCGTGGAGTCGGTCACCACCGCGACGTCCATCACTCAGGCACGACGTTGACCAGGCCGGGGGCCCGCACGATCACCTTGCGGATGCCGCGCCCGTCCAGCGTGCGCCGCACGCCGGCGGTCGCCAGCGCCCGCTCGCGCAGCTCGTCGGAGGAGATGGTCGGCGGCACCTCGATCCGGTCGCGGACCTTGCCCTGGACCTGGACCACGCAGGTGACCAGGTCCTCCACCAGGAACTCCGCCTCCGCCTGCGGGTAGGGCTCGGCGATCAGGCTCCCGGCGTGCCCCAGGCGCGACCACAGCTCCTCGGCCACGTGCGGTGCGATCGGCGCGACCATCAGCACCAACGGCTCGACCACCGAGCGCGGCACCCGCTCCAGGGCGGTCAGGTGGTTGTTCAACACGATGAGCCGGGCGATGGCGGTGTTGAACCGCATCCCGGCCATCTCGTCCCGCACCTCGGCGATGGTCCGGTGCAGCAACCGTTGCGTCTCCAGGTCCGGCTCGTCGTCGACGACCGTGAGCTCACCGGTCTCCTCGTCGACGGCGTTGCGCCACAGCCGCTGCAGGAAGCGCTGGGAGCCGACGACGGCGCGGGTGTCCCAGGGCCGTGACAGGTCGAGCGGACCCATCGACATCTCGTACAGTCGGAACGTGTCGGCCCCGTACGCGTCGTAGATCTCGTCCGGCGTCACGCTGTTCTTCAGGGACTTGCCGATCTTTCCGTACTGGCGGTTCACCTCCTGGCCGCGCCAGCGGAAGCCGGTCGACGCGGACTCGTCCTCGACGACCTCGGCGGCCGGGACGTACTGCCCCCGCGCATCGGTGTAGGCGTAGGCCTGGATGTATCCCTGGTTGAACAGCCGGTGGAACGGTTCCCGTGAGGACACGTGGCCCAGGTCGTGCAGCACCTTGTGCCAGAACCGCGCGTACAGCAGGTGCAGCACCGCGTGCTCGACCCCGCCGACGTACAGGTCGATCCCGCCGGAGGCGCCGACGGTCCCGTTGTGGTGCGGCCCCATCCAGTAGCGCTCGAGCTCCGGCTCCACCAGGACGTCGCGCTCCGAGGGGTCCAGGTAGTTCAGGTAGTACCAGCACGAGCCCGCCCAGTTGGGCATGGTGTTGGTGTCGCGCCGGTAGTCCTTGGGCCCGTCCCCCAGGTCGAGCCGCACGTGGACCCAGTCCTCGTTGCGGCCCAGCGGCGGCTCGGGCGTGGAACCCGCGTCGTCCGGTGCGAAGGTGCGCGGCGAGTAGTCGGGCACGTCGGGCAGGTCGACCGGCAGCATCGAGTCCGGCAGCGCGATCGGCAGGTCGTCCTCGTCGTAGACGATCGGGAACGGTTCGCCCCAGTAGCGCTGGCGGCTGAACAGCCAGTCCCTCAGCCGGTAGGTCACCGTGCCGGTGCCCACGCCCTTGGCCTCGAGCCACTCGATGATGGTCCGCTTGGCGGCCTCGACGTCCAGCCCGTTCAGGCTCACCTCGTCGTTGGCGGAGTTCACCACGGTGCCGTCACCGACGTAGGCGGCCTCCATCGGTGCGTCCGGGTCGACGCCGTCCTCCCGGACCGTGCGGATCACCGGCAGGCCGTAGGCGCGTGCGAAGTCGAAGTCCCGCTGGTCTCCCCCGGGCACGGCCATGATCGCCCCGGTGCCGTACCCCATGAGCACGTAGTCCGCGGTGAAGACCGGGATCGGCTCACCGTTGACGGGGTTGCGGGCCAGGTGACCGGTGAACACGCCTGACTTCGAGTCATCGGCCTGACGCTCGACCGCGGTCTTGGCAGCGGCCGCCGCGCGGTAGTCGGCGACCGCGGCGGCCGGGTGGTCGTGGCCGCCGGTCCACCGGGAGTCGGTGCCGTCGGGCCACGCGGCCGGTACCTCGTCCAACAACGGGTGCTCGGGGGCGACCACCATGAACGTCGCCCCGAACAGCGTGTCCGGTCGGGTGGTGAAGACCTCGAGGTCGCCGCCGGCGACGTCGAAGGTGACGTGCGCCCCCTCGGACCGGCCGATCCAGTTGCGCTGCATGGCGCGCACCTTCTCCGGCCAGTCGATCAGGTCGAGGTCCTCGACGAGCCGGTCCGCATAGGCGGTGATCCGCATGTTCCACTGCCGCAGGCTCCGCTTGAACACCGGGAAGTTGCCGCGCTCGGAGCGGCCGTCGACCGTGACCTCTTCGTTCGCCAGCACCGTGCCCAGCCCGGGGCACCAGTTGACCGGCGTCTCGCTGACGTAGGCCAGCCGGTGGGAGTCGATCAGGCGACGGCGCGCGACGTCGTCCAGGTGGTGCCAACCGTCGGGCGCCGCACGCGTCCCGGCCTCGTACTCGGCGATCAGCTCACCGATCGGCCGCGCCCGTCCGGTCCCGCCGTCGGGTCGCGGGGCGTCCGGGTCGTACCAGGAGTCGAAGATCTGCAGGAAGATCCACTGCGTCCAGCGCACGTAGTCCGAGTCGGTGGTCGCGAAGGTGCGGCGCTCGTCGTGCGCCAGACCCAGCCGGGTCAGCTGGCGACGCATGTTCGCGATGTTCGCCTCGGTGGTCACCCGCGGGTGCTGACCGGTCTGCACGGCGTACTGCTCGGCCGGCAGCCCGAAGGCGTCGTAGCCCAGGGCGTGCAGCACGTTGTCGCCCAGCATCCGCCGGTACCGCCCGACGACGTCGGTCGCGATGTACCCCAGCGGATGGCCCACGTGCAGCCCCGCTCCGGAGGGGTACGGGAACATGTCCATGATGAAGAACGGCGGCCGTCCCTCGGCGTGCCGTCCCTCGGCGTCCGTGAGCTCCCCGCTCGGGTTCGCCGTGTGGAAGGTCCCCTCGGCGGACCATCTCTGCTGCCAGCGTTGCTCGATCTTGCTGGCCAGCGCGGCGGTGTAGCGGTAGGGGGGTTCTTCAGTCACGCGGCAAGATTACCGGTCACCGCACCGAGCGGAACTCTGCGGTCAAGGGGCACTGGAACGGGTCCCGTGCGGCCAGGCCCACCTCGTTCAGGTACCTGATCACCCGGCGGTAGGAGCCGATCAGCGACGTCTCGGTGTAGAGGATGCCGCGGCTCTCGCAGAACTCCCGGACGATCGGCTGCACCCGCCGCAGGTGCGGCCGGGACATGCTCGGGAACAGGTGGTGCTCGATCTGATAGTTCAGTCCCCCGGTGAACCAGTCCACGAACCAGCCGCCGCGGATGTTCCGGCTCATCAGCACCTGACGGCGCAGGAAGTCGATCCGGGAGTCCTTGGGCACGATCGGCATGCCCTTGTGGTTCGGGGCGAACACTGCGCCCATGTACAGGCCGAAGACGGCGAGCTGAACTCCCAGGAAGGCGACGGCCATCCCGACCGGCAGCAGCCAGAAGACCAGCGCGAGGTAACCCCCCAGCCGCACGGTCACGAACGCGATCTCCACCGGGCGGCGCTTGACCGGATCTCGACCGAAGATCGTCTTGACTCCCGAGACGTGCAGGTTCAGACCCTCGAGCAGCAACAGCGGGAAGAACAGCCAGCCCTGACGCTGCCTGAACCACTCGGGCACCCGCGAACCGGGCCGGGCGGCATCCTCCTCGGTGAACACGAGCACACCGGGCGCGATGTCCGGGTCGGCCTCGACCTGGTTCGGCTTGGCGTGGTGCCGGCTGTGCTTGTGGTTCCACCAGCCGTAGCTCATGCCCGCGTACAGGTTGGCGATCACCAGGCTGGACCAGTCGTTCCACTTGCCCGACCTGAAGATCTGCCGGTGCGCGGCGTCGTGGCCGAGGAACATGACCTGTCCGAGGACGACGGCGAGCCCGCCCGCGAGCGCGAGCTGCCACCAGGACTCACCGATCATCACGAACGCGACGACCAGCCCAAGCAGCACCAAGCTGAGCACGATGAACTGAGTCCAGTAGTACCCGTACCGGCGGCGCAGGAGCCCGGCTTCGCGCACCGTACGGGTGAGGGCGGTGAACTCGCTCACCTGCCGTTCGCGCGGGGAGGTCCGGGTCGTGGTCAGCGCCTCGGACGATTTCGCTCCGGTGTCCATGCATGCGCTCCGCTCTGTCGACGGCAAGGTGGATGACGCATTGCCTTCGGCAGCACATCGGGTTCGCTCGGCCGTCCTCGGCTCCCTGCGAACCTACGCCAGCGTAACCTCTACCCGGTCACCACACACCCTCGCGCGCCGAGGGTTACGTCACACGCTGCTCACCAAGATCGCGTCGATCGCCGCCGGCGATAGCGGCACCGGCGCGCTGACCCTGGCGTCCAGGCCGATGCCTGCGGCCTCGCACTCGCGCAGCACCGCCGGGTCGGCGTCGTCGATCCGCACGACCGTCCCGCGCTGACCGGGCCGGAGCGAGCGCAGCGGCACCGCCCGCGGGCGGACGACCCGGCCGTCGGCGGACGGGATCGGGTCGCCGTGCGGGTCACGGACCGGGTGGCCCAGGCGCTCCGCGATCCGCGCGACGAACGTGTCGGACACCGCGTGCTCGAGCTCCTCGGCCTCGTCGTGCACCTCGTCCCACCGGTACCCGAGCTCGCGGACCAGCCAGGTCTCGATCAGCCGGTGCCGTCGGACCATGGACAGCGCGATCCGCCGTCCCTCGTCCGTGAGAGTGGGGGACCCGTACGGCCGGTGGTCCACCCAGCCGGCCGACACCAGCCGGCGCAGGGTCTCCGACACCGTGGGTGCAGCCACCCCGAACCGCTCGGCGAGCTGCGTCGGCGTCGCGGGCTCGTCGGACCACTCCTGGGCGTTCCAGATCACCTTGAGGTAGTCCTGGGCGACCGGCGTCGCCGTCCTCGGGTCGCTCCCGCCCCGCCTGCCGGACATGTCATCTCCCCGTCCGCCGTGAGATCACCCAGGCGACCCCGAAGGCCACACCCTGGCACACGACCACCAGCCCTGCACCGGCGGCGTCCAGCGCGTAGCTCAACCATGTCCCGACCAGGGCGCACAGCGCGGCGACCGCCGGGGCGATGACCAGCATCCGCTCGATCCGGTCCGTCAGCAGGCGGGCCGTCGCACCCGGGGTGATCAGCATCGCGACCGCCAGCACTACCCCGACCGCCTGCAGCGCGACGACGACCGTGAGGGCCAGCAGACCGAGCATCATGGCCCCGATCCGGCGCACCGGCAGCCCGACGACGTGCGCCTGGACGCGATCGAACGCGTACAGCGTGAAGTCCTTGCGCCGGAGCACCAGCACCGCGAAGGCGAGCGCGCCGAGCCCGACGACCTGCACCAGGTCGACGTCGGAGACTCCCAGCACGTTGCCGAACAGGATGTGGCTCAGGTCGATCTGGCTGGGGGTCGTAGACACGAGCACGACGCCGAACGCGAACAACGTCGTGAAGACGACGCCGATGGCCGCGTCGCCCTTGAGGCGGGTGGTCTCGCGCACCCCGCCGATCAGCGCGACCGCACCGACGCCGAAGACGAAGGCGCCCACCGCGAAGGGTGCACCCACCAGGTACGACAGCACGACGCCGGGCAGCACGGCGTGGGAGACCGCGTCCCCCATGAGCGACCAGCCGATCAGGACGAGCCAGCAGCTCAGCAGCCCGGCGACGATGCTCGCCACGACCGTGACCAACAGGGCCCGCTGCATGAACTCGAACTGCCACGGTTCGACGAGGAGCTCCCACATCAGCGCACCATCCCGAACGCCCGGGCCAGGTTCTCCGGCGTGATGACCTCCGCCGTCGGCCCGTGCGCCAGGACCGTGCGCTGCAGCAGCACGGACTCCTCGCACAGGTCCGGCAGCATGCCGAGGTCGTGGGTGGAGACGAGCACGCTGCACCCGTCCGCGACGAGCTCGCGCAGCACCCCGGTGACCGCCGCCTCGGACTGCACGTCGACCCCGGTGAACGGTTCGTCCAGGAGCAGCAGGCGCGCCTCCTGGGCGAGGGCCCGGGCCAGCATCACCCGCTGGCGCTGACCACCCGAGAGCCGACCGATCTGTCGCCGCGCCAGGTGATCGACCCCGACCCGCTCCAGCGCGACCTCGACCGCCGCCCGATCGGCCGCGCGGGGCCGTCGTCGCCAGTCCATCAAGTGCTGACGGCCGGTGAGCACGACGTCGCGGACGCTCACCGGGAAGTCCCGGTCGATGTCGTCCGACTGCGGTACGTAACCGACCAGCCCACGTGCCCGGGCGTCCCGGGACGACCCGCCGAGCACCTCGACGGTCCCCCCGTGGCCCACGAGCCCCACGATCGCCTTGAACAGCGTCGACTTGCCGGACCCGTTCATCCCGACCAGTCCGCACGCCCGGCCCCTCGCCAGGGTGAGATCCACGTCCTGCAGCGCGACGACGTCGCGGTAGGCGACCCCCAGGCCCTTCACCACGAGCGCGTTCATGATCCCAACCCGGTCAGGATGACGTCGACGTCGTGCCTCAGCAGGTCGACGTAGGTCGGCACCGCCCCGCCCGGCTCGGACAGCGAGTCGACGTAGAGCGTCCCGCCGAACCGTGCTCCTGTCTCATGGGCCACCTGCTTCTGCGCGGTGGCCGACACGGTGGACTCGCAGAACACCGCCGGTACGCCGATCTCCCGTACCGCGAGGATGACCGAGGCGACCTGCCTCGGGGTCCCCTGACGCTCCGAGTTGACCGGCCAGAGGTAGTACTCCTCCAGGCCGGCGTCGCGCGCCAGGTAGGAGAACGCCCCCTCGCAGGTCACCAGCGCCTTGTGCTCGATGTCGCCGACGCGGTCGAGCAGCTCGTCCTCGATCTGCTCCAGCTCGGCGCGGTATCGCTGACCCCGTTGCGCATAGTCGGCGGCGTTGTCCGGGTCGAGCTCGCTCAGCGCGCGCACGATGGCGGTCACGTACTGCTGCCCGACCCGCGGTGACATCCAGGCGTGCGGGTTCAACGGCCCACCCTCCGCACCGATCGGCACCGGTTCGATCCCGTCGGTCAGGAGCACCGTGGGGAGGTCGAGCGGAGCGACCAGGCCCTCCAGCCAGGCCTCCAGCCCCAGCCCGTTGGCCAGGAGGAGGTCGGCCCCCGCGGCCCGGCGCAGGTCGTCGGGCGTCGGCTCGTACCCGTGGATCTCCATCCCGACGCCGGTGATCGACTCCACCCGCGCGTCCGGCCCGGCGACCACCTGGGCCATGTCCGCGAGCACCGTGAAGGTCGTGAGCACCACGGGGCGGTCGTCGTCGACCGGCGCCGGCGGCGGGGCGCACCCACCCAGCAGCAGCAGGCACACCAGAAACTTCGGCATACCTAACTCTAGTGGATCAAGTCGATCCGCATCTCCACGACGCCCGCCGGCTGAACCTTGACTATCTCCAGGTCCGGCGCCTTCAGCCCGAAGTCCTCGAGCGTCACCGGGATCGACCCGGCGATCTCGACCCCCGACTCCGCACGCCGGACCTCGAGCGCCGCGGACACCGGGACCGTCTCCCCGCGGAGGGTGAGCGTGCCCGTGACCGTCATCGGGACAGGGGCGTCGGCGGTGGCGACGGGCGACACGTCCACGGGCTCGGTGAGCTCGAAGGTGGCCTGCGGGAACTCCGTGGTGTCCAGCGCCCGCCGGAAGTAGGCGTCGCGGGCCGACTCGTCCGTGCTGATCGACGCGACGTCGACGACCACCTGCGCCTCGACGAGCATCCCGTCCTGGACGACGGCCTCGCCGGTCACCTGATCCGTCCTGCCGACCGGCGTCGTCGGTTGGCCGAACAGCACCTCGTCCAGCCGGTAGCCGGCCTCGGAGCCCTCGGCGACCCGCCAGCTGCCGTCCGCGACGAACGGTCCGGGCGTCTCCTCCGGCTCGGCGACCTCCGCGGAGAGGGTGAGCGGATCGGGCGCCCGGTGCTTCATCCAGGTCGAGTACGCCCAGGGTCCACCGATCATCAGCACCACGGCACCGACCACGCTCGCGAGCGTCCAGATCAGCCACCGCCGGCGCTTCTCCGGTGGGACCTCCGTCGGCAGTGGGCTGCGGCGTCCTCGGCTCACTGCACTCCTGCCCGGTCGCTCAGGATCATCACCGACCCACCGTACGCGTTCGAGCAGGGTCGATTGAAACCTTCATCTTCTGCCTACACAGGAGCCCAGGGCGGCGGTGGTGGAGGTCGCCGGACCGGCCAGTCCAGGGCGAACGCGACGTTGACGTCGGCATCCGGGTGCACCTGGATCAGCCGGTAGTCGATGATGCGCCTCGTCTCCGGGTCGAACCGCAGCACCGTCATCTCTGCGACCCCGTTGAGCGGACCGATCGTCGGCTCACCGAGCGTCGCACCGGCCGTGCTGGAGCTCACGTACCTCACGCCATCACCCTCGAGCACCGGGCCCACCCGGCGGTGCCAGTGCCCGGAGATCTGCGCGGGCACGCAGCGTCGGGCGAGCGCGTCGTCACCGACCCGAGGGTTGTGCACCAGCAGGATGTCGGGCCGGTCGGCGCAGGCCACCTCGGCGAGCCGCTCGGCGACCTCGGCGGCCGTCTCCTCCCCGGCCAGGCGGGTACCGCTGCCGATGCGGGTCGCGTTCGGGTCGCTGTCACCCAGGATCCGGACCCCGTGCACCTCGACGACGGCGCCGTCGAGCACGACGGCCCCGCTGGCGCGCTCCTGCGCCGAGGTCTCCTCGCTGTCGTGGTTGCCGTCCGCCACCACGAGGGCGCCCCCCGGCGGGACAGCGTCGGCGACGGCCTTGACGCAGTACGACTCGACCGCGGTGCCGTTGACCGTGGTGTCACCCGCGTTGAGCACGATCTGTGCACCGGAGAGCTCGGCCGCCTCGCGGATCACCCGTGCCATGCCCACGTTGCAGTGCAGGTCGCTCACCACCAGCATGACGACTGGGTCAGGTCCCTCCTCGTCAGGCTCGTCCGGCTCGTCCGGCTCGTCGCCGGTCTCGCCCCTGCCAACCGGACCCTCCGCCCCGTCCCCACTGCCGGCTCCCGCACCGTCATCCCCCTCTGCGCCGTCACCGCCCGGCTCTGCACCGTCGCCGCCTTGTCCTGCACCGTCACCGCCGGATGCATCCGGCCCACCGGCCCCGCCCTCCGAACCGGCCGATCCATTCTCCGGACGGGGCGATCCCGCACCGGGCGATCCCTCGCTGAGCGCAGCGTCCCGCCGCGCACGCTCGTCCCACGCGGTGCGCAGGTTGGCCGTGGCCGCGTCGTAGAACTCCTCGTTGTCCCGATAGGCCGCGACGACCTGACCCCCGTAGGTGTCGATGACGCCGGCGAGCCGCCCGGTGATCCGCGCGCCTTCCAGCGGGGTCCCGTCGAACACGGCGGACGCCTGCCGGGAGACGTCGGCCACCTGGCCCCGCGGAGTGCTGGCGGTCAGCGTGCCCGTCACCAGCACGAGCGCCACGGTGGTCCCGGCGACGATCCCGCGGTGCTCGTGCAGCAGTCCGCCGAGCTCCGCTCGGCGCTGCCGACCCAGGACGAGCCGCACCGCCCAGATCCCGGCGATGACCACCACGACGGCGATGACCGATCTCCGCAGCGCATCGATCAGGAGAGCGCGGACAGCCACCTCCAGCGACTCCTGAGGACCGGTGAAGAACTGGACGTAGCTCTCGAGGTCCTGGCCCAGCGCGTCGAGGGTGGCGGCCGCGTCCAGGGAGGTGACCTCCCTCGGGATCTCCTGCACGACTACGCGTGCGCCAAGCACCCAGACCGGCGAGTCGATGACCAGCGTCCCCAGCGGGCCGAGGTCGATCGTGATCTCCTGGTCGAGGGTGACCTCGTAGTGGGCGAGATGAGGGCCGAGGCTGGCATCGGCGGACGCGGTCGCGACTCCCCAGACGACCGAGGGGATCAGCACGGCCAGGCCGGCCAGCACCCACCGCAGCGCCCGGGACCACACCCGGGTCCGGTACCCAGAACTCACCGGTGTGGAACGTCGAGGCCTCACGGCTGTCTCACCCGGAGGCGGACCCGGCGTGTCACCCCGAGGACTCCCGGCGTGCCACCCCGAGGACTCCCCGGCGCTTCATCCCGATGGGGCGCCGGAGTTGCATCCCGAGGGGGCGCAGGCGTCTCACCTCGAGAGCTGCCCGGGCCTGACGTCGAGGGCCGACGAATCTCGGGCGCCGAGGGTTCGCCCGGGGTACGGCGCCGACGGCCCGACGAGTTCCGCTGCATGACCCTCCCTACCCTCACCCATCGGCCACGGACGTCGCCCATCCAAGCGTTCGCTCTCAGCGAACGGCCGCTCCCCGACTAGTCTTCCCGCTCCCGCGGCCAACCTCCGCTACCAACGCCCCCTCCCTTTCCGTCCCTCGGCTGGCAACCTGAGCCCCACGATCACGCGACCTTGGGCCGCGGGCCACGCTCTGTGAGATCAGGGTCGAAGACGCGGCCGGGATCCCCACTGTCTCCGTGGAGCAGGTCGAGCTCACCCTGGCCGGGCATGTCGGCACGTTCCGAACTCGGCAATGATTGGGGTAGGCCAGAACCTCCCGACGATCTGGTCACGTCCGGTGGTCCGGTTGCATCGGGTGTCCCGATGGATTCTGGCGATCGGGCGTTTTCCGATGGTTGCCGAGCCCGCGGTGGCGCGTCGCCACCACCACCGCCACCGCCACTGCCGTCACTGCCGCGTGCGCGGGCGCGGGGAGGCGTACCGGGACCGGGGGTGGCCGGGCAGGTGAGCCTTCCGGTCTGGTCATGGACCTCGTAGGCGATCATCGCCACGTCCCCGACCGCGGCTGGTCCAGCCGGGTGGAGCTGGAGGTCGCGGCGGTGGACCTCGTGATGATGGAACGAGCACAGCAGCACCCCACGGGCCACGTCGGTGCGCCCGTGGTCCCGGTCCCACCAGTCCAGGTGATGGACCTCGCACCACCGGGCATTCATCCGACAGCCTGGCCATCCGCAGTGCCGGTCACGGGCCACCACCGCCCGACGCCGGGGTCCGGTGAACACCCGCTCAGCCCGCCCCACGTCCAACGGCCTGCTCTCGGCGTCGATCACCAACCGGGTCACCGCCGCGTCACACATCGTCCGGGCCAGCTCACTACCCGGCACCGGAGTCCCGTCCTCCAAGGTCGCCGGCCGGACCCGTACCGGTGCCGACCCGACGTCACCGGCACCGGCGCGTTCGGCGTCGCCGGCGCCCGCGCGACCCGCATCGGCGTCCACTCCGGCTCGGGCTCGGGCTCGGGCTCGCGCGCCGGCGCGCCGACGCGAACGCTCCGCCTGGGCAGCAGCCCAGTCCTCGGCGGACAAGATCATCGTGACCTGCGCCGGCACGTGCCCACCCGGCTTCGTCTCGACATCGGCCAGAACCGCTCGGGCGATGGTGTCCAACCCGTCCGCGGCCCGCTGACCCGCATCCCGGTCATCATCAGCCCCCGGGCGCGGTGTGACCGCCTCCAACGCCAGCCGCAACCGGTGCCCAGCCATGTTGTCCAGCCGCCCCTTGACCACCGTCCCGGACGACGTCGTCGCCAAGTGCAGGAACCGGGCGGCTCGCTGCGCCTCATGGCCGTGCTCCAACGACCCGGGCTCGTGCTCGGCCACGAACCGCGCCGCCGCCGTGGCGAACGTGTCCGCATCCAACCGGGCAGCCATACCCACCAGCTCCCGCTGCCCCTCGTCCGACGTCACCACCGCACGCTGGGCCTCGGTCCCCGTCGAGGCCAACCGGGCGATCACCGACGCGTGCTCCAACCCGATCTGCCCACCGGTCACCGCGCCCGCCGCCCGCGGCGCGGCCGCCAGTCCCTCGGCCCGGCGCACCTGGGTGGCGGCGGCGCGCTTCCCGGCCCGACTGGTCCGGCCACGCCACGCCGCCAGACTCGGGTCTCCCGACCCACGCCACGTCCCCGCCGCCTGCTCGGCAATCAGCACCGCACCCCGGGCCGTCTCCAAGGTCGCGATCACCCGGTCCAGATCCGCCAGCACCCCGTGCCGCGTCGCCGCATCCCAACCGGCAGCATCCCACCCGACCGACGCGTCGACCGCAGCGACCAGCGCCGACGTCGGAAGACCTCCGTCGCGCGCACCGCCGGACCCCGAGAGCCGACGCGAACCACCCAACACCTGCATCACCCGCGCCACCCCCTTCGGCCCACCACGACAACGACAACCCGCTTCGAACTGATGTTCGACAGCCTAGCCGCCCCCGCCGACACGCAGACAGCCCCCACGCGCAATGTGGACAGACCGGGCATGACCAACCGGCCACCCGCCCACCGCACCCCTGCAACCCACGTGGCCACCGCCATCGGGCCCTCGCCCTGACCGACCCGGCCCGGCCACGAGGGTCGAGTCACATGTCGCACTCGCAGACGAGGTTGTACTCGACGACCTGTTCGCCCGGCTGCGCCCACGCCTCGGCGTCGGCCCTCGAGGCGAACCGGCGCGGCGCGAGGCGCCCGTTGGCCATCAGCACACTGATCTCGATCTGCTCCCGCGGGTCATCGACGTCGACAGCGAGGTCCGAACCGCCGCCCCCGACGGGCGACCCCGCTTCCGAGCGCGTGGCGGTCGAGCTCATCCCACGCCCTCCTCTCGCAACGCCGGCAGCTTCCTTCCTCCAGCGTACGACGACGCCGTCCGGTCGACACGGGGCGGTCACCATCGGCCCACCTAGGATCGACGCATGGCACAGATTCCCGTCGACCTCGCCGACCTTCTGCGGGACCCGACGTTCGGTCACCTCGCGACGGTCCGACCGGACGGCACGCCGCAGGTCGAGCCGATGTGGTTCGGCTACGACGGCGAGCACCTCCGGTTCACCCACACCACGACGCGCGGCAAGTACCGGAACCTGCAGCAGAACCCCGCGATGGCGCTCACGATCAGCGACCCGGCGGACCCGTACCGGTTCATCGCGCTGCGCGGGAAGCTCGTCGCGGTCGAACCCGACCCCACCGGCGCCTTCTACCAGGAACTCGCCGAGCGGTACACGGGCGACCCGGGCGAGGCCCCCGCCGACGCCGCCGATCGAGTCGTGCTCGTGATGTCGATCGAGAAGGTCGGCCGCAAGTAGCGGGGGCGCTCACACCGCCGTCGCCGCGACCACCGCGGCCGACGCGACGAACACGGCCTGCATCGCCGTCCGCAAGGTCAGCGGGGTGCGCGGGGCACCCGGGGGCCGAGGGCCGCGCGCCGCACGGACGTTCGCCGGGAACATCGCCAGCATCAGCACCCCGAGGCAGACCGCCGCAGCGGGACGGGCCCACCCGATCCAGCCGGGCGGGACGAGCAGTCCGACGGCGCCCGCCGCCTCGAGCACCCCGGTGACCGTCACCGTCGCGGCCGGTGCGGGCACCCACGGCGGGACGATGGCGATCAGCCCGCTCCGGCGAGGTTCGAGGGCGTGGGCGCTGGCCGTCAGCAGGAACATCGCAGCCAGTCCGACGGCGAGAGCTCCGGGCCAGGTACCGACGTAGTCGACCCCCAGCGCACCCACGAGGCGCGCGATCAAGGTGACTGCGACGAGAGCGAGCAGCGGTGCCATGACGGTTCTCCGAGACGATCGACAGCAACTAGACACTGCCTAGACAACCACGGGCGGTCATCCGTGTCTAGTCAGCGCCTAGATTCGCGTATACGCTGGACCGATGGCGAAGTACCACCACGGAAACCTCCGCGAGCAGGTGCTGAGCACGGCGTCGGAGCTGATCGCCTCGCGCGGTGCCGACGCACTGTCCCTGCGAGACCTCGCGCGACGGGCGGGCGTGTCCCACGCCGCGCCTGCGCACCACTTCGGGGACCGGCGCGGTCTGTTCACCGCGCTCGCGACCCAGGGATTCGAGCTGCTCGCCGTGGATCTCGAGGGCGCTGTGGCCCAGCGCGCGTTCGACCGCACGGCGGTCGCCTACGTGCGCTTCGCGGTCGCCCACCCCGGCCACTTCGCGGTGATGTTCCGTTCCGACCTGCTGGACCCCACCGCGCCGGCCCTTGCCCGCGCCCGCGAAAGTGCGGCCGACGTGCTCCGGACCGGCCTGGCCGGACTGGACCAGGACCGCCTGCTCATCTCCGCGGACGACGCTCGGCGCGCCGCCTGGGCGATGGTGCACGGCGTCGCGACGCTCTGGCTGGCCGGCGCCCTGCCCGGCGTCGACCCGGAACAGCTCGCCCTCTCCGCGGCCCATCAGCTCTTCGGTCCGGCGGGCTCCGGTGCGGACGGTTCGTGACGCCCCTTCCGGTGAGGCAAGGACGAGCGACTGCCACCGTGGATCGGTGCGGAACGGCGGACAGCTCCGCCGGTACCCGTTCGGCGCGCGGAGAGTCGTCGACGCCGATGGTCAGCCGAGGCGCAGGTGCCGCGCGAGATAGGGCGCGGTGACGGATGCTCGATCGCGGGCCATCTCGGTCGGGCTACCGGTGGCGATGATCCGGCCGCCCGCTTCCCCGCCGCCGGGACCGAGGTCGATGACGTGGTCGGCGTTCGCGATCAGGTCGAGGTCGTGCTCGATGACGACGACGGTGGCGCCACGGTCGGTGAGGCGTCGCAGCACCGCCAGCAGCGTGCGGACGTCCAGGGGGTGCAGCCCGACGCTCGGCTCGTCGAGGACGAACACCGTGTCGGTCTGGTCCCGGTGCATCTGGCTCATGAGCTTGAGCCGCTGAGCCTCGCCGCCGGACAGCGCCGTGGTCGCTTCGCCGAGGGTCAGGTAACCGAGGCCCAGCCCGTCCAGGCCGCTCAGCCGGGTTCGCACGCGGGGGAGGTCGGCGGTGACCACCAGCGCGTCCCGGACGGTGCAGCGCAGCAGACCCGGCAGCGAGACGCCGTCGCGCAGGTAGTCCTCCGCGCGTGGCGCGAACCGGCTCCCGCGGCAGTCCGGGCAGACGATGTCGACGTCGGGCAGGAACTGCACGTCCAGCGACACCTCTCCGGTGCCCTCACAGCGTGGGCAGGCAAGCGATCCGGTGTTGTACGAGAAGTCGGATGCGGTGAGCCCGTCGACGCGGGCGGCCGACGTCGTCGCGTACGCCTTGCGCAGGTCGTCCATGATCCCCGAGTAGGTCGCCACCGTGGAGCGCACGTTGAGACCGATCGGCGTGGCGTCCACCACCTGCACCGCGATGCCCTCCGGAGCCGTCAGCGCGCGCACGTGGGCGGGAGCAGAGCCGCCGCGCGACCGTGCCTGCAGAGCAGGTACCAGGGAGTCGAGGACGAGGGTGGTCTTGCCCGATCCGGACACGCCGGTGACGCCGGTCAGCCGGCCCAGCGGGATGTCGACCCGCAGCGGGTGGACGGTGTGGATGGCGGAGGTCTCCAGGCGGATCGCGCCCCGTCTGAAGACCCCCTCCGGGTCGTCGTCGGGTGCCACGAGGACGGGCTCGGCGCCGGTCAGGAACCCGGCGAGCAGCGAACGGCGGTCGCCGGCGACGACGTCGGGCGCACCCTCCGCGACGACGGTGCCGCCCTCGGCCCCGGAACCGGGACCCATCTCGATCAGCCAGTCCGCCTCTCGCAGTATCTGCACGTCGTGGTCGACGAACACCACCGAGTTCCCGTCGGCGAGCAGGTCACGCATGACGCCGATGAGCCCGTCGACATTGGCCGGGTGCAGCCCGATCGACGGCTCGTCGAGCACGTAGAGCACGCCGGTGGTCCGGTTGCGCACGGCCCGGGCGAGCTGAGCGCGCTGTCGTTCGCCCGTGGACAGCGTGGAGCCCGCACGGTCGAGCGAGAGATATCCGAGGCCGAGCTCGACCAGCCGGCGAGCCATGTCCTGCAGAGTGCCGATCAGCGTCCGGGCCATCTCCTGCATGTCGGCGGGCAGACCTTCGGGGATCCCGCGCACCCAGCGCAGCAGGTCGTCGAGGGTCTTGGCGGTGGCCTCCGCCAGGTTCAGCCCGTCGATCGTGGGCGCCAGCGCCGCCGGGTGCAGCCTCGTGCCGCCACAGTCGCGACACGGTCCCTCACGAAGGAACCGGCTGACTCTCGCCCAACGCTTGTCGGTGTCGGCGCGCTTGAGCTCCTCGGTGACCGTCAGCCGGGCGTTGCGGAAGGTGAAGTCGAGCTCGTGGACTCCCTTGCGGCTGGTGACGGTGATGTGCTTCTTCTCCTCGGGGCCGTCGAGCACGATGTCCCGCTCGGCGTCGGTCAGCTCGCTCCACGACACGTCGGTGCGGACGCCGAGCTCGCGCGCGATGTCGGGCTGCACGTTGAACCCGAACATCTGCCAGGGCACGACGGCGCCCTCGTCGATGGTCTTGGACGGATCGGGTACCAGGGCGGCGTCGTCGACGGTGCGCGCGACGCCGAGGCCCTGGCACGCCGGACACGCACCCGAGGAGTTGAAGGACAGCGCCTCCGCGCCCGGTGCGTGGACCTGTTCGCCGCACTCGGGGCAGGAGAAGGGCACCTCCGCGGCGACGTCGATCGTCGGCGGCACGCGGTGGCCGTTGGGGCACAGGTGCGCGGCGAGTCTGGAGAACATCAGCCGGAGCACGTTCAGCAGCTCGGTGGAGGTGCCGAAGGTCGAGCGCACGCCCGGCACGTCCGGTCGCTGCCGTAGCGCGAGGGCCGGCGGGACGTGCTCGACCGAGTCGACCGCCGCACGCGGTGACTGCGCCATCCGGCGCCGGGAGTACGTCGAGAGCGCCTCGATGTACCGGCGCGAGCCCTCGGCGTACAGGACGCCGAGCGCCAGGGACGACTTGCCGGAGCCGGAGACCCCGGCGATGCCGACGAGCGACCGCAGCGGGACGTCGACGTCGAGGTTCTTCAGGTTGTGCACCCGGGCGCCGCGCACCCGGATGCTGTCGGGATCGGTCAACGCGGTTCGATGCGTGCGCGGAGGTCCGCCTCGGCCCATGTGCTCATCGATCTCACTCCCGTCGGAACCGACAGGAGCATCCTGAACGAGAACTGCGCCTCGAGCAACGGTGGGAACAGCCCCGCGCAGACATGCCAGGCTGGTCACGTGACGACCGACGACCCCGACGACCTCGACTCGTTGCGCGCTCTGACCGCGCGGATCCGCGAGTTCTCCACCGAGCGCGACTGGGAGAAGTTCCACGACCCGAAGTCGCTCGTCCTCGCGCTCGTCGGGGAGGTGGGCGAGCTCGCGGAGCTGTTCCAGTGGGTGCCAGCGCACGAGGCGGTGTCGCAGTTCGCCGACCCGGACCGTCACCGACGCGCCGCCGAGGAGATCTCCGACGTGCTGGTCTACCTGCTGCGACTGGCCGACGTGCTGGACGTGGACGTGGGGCCCGCGGCGAACGCGAAGCTCGCCGACTCCGCGCGGCGGTTCAGCCCCGAGTCATTCCAAGGAAGGGCGCCGGAAAAGCGGTAGCGCTACGGGTTCACGAGCACCCGCAGCGCCTCGCGCGTCTGCTCGTCGGTGGCGTAGATGACGGTCCCGACCATGCCGCGGGTGAGCAGCACCTTGTACACGTTGCGCACCAGCCGGTCGAAGTCGCCGTCGGACACTCGCTTGGTGGAGCGGAAGTCGGGGTCCTCGTTGTACTCACGCCGCGACACGAACCGACCGTCGCGCCACACGAGGTCGGGTCCGATGATGACGCCGTTCCAGTCGTACTCGAACCCTTGGGCCGTGTATACGCACCCGACCTGCTCGAAGCCGCCGTCCTGCGTGGCCCACAACGCAGCGGGCGGTGCGTCCCCGACGGCCCGGTCTCCCTTGACGTTCCACGGTCGCGCCCACTGGCCCACACGCACGTCGGGCACGAGGCCATCACCGGGCAGCGGGTCGCTCCACGGCCAGCAGAACCCGGCGGTCATACGGGCGCCGCGCCCGGAGACGAGCCGCGAGCGCAGCTGCGCCTCCAGCTCGGTGGGCGAGTCCACCACTGACACGGTGAACCCGGCCTCGTCGGACCACTCGAGCGGGCCGCCGCCCTCGAGCCCGAGCAGCCGGCGCACCCAGGCGCCGTAGGCGGCGGATCCGCCGGCCCGGAACTCGGCGTTCAGGTCCACCTGCACCACGTCGATCCCACGGGCCGCTGCGGCGGCGCGAATGTCGGCGACGGTACCCGTCTCACCGGGACGCACCACCTGATGCTCGTCGAGCAGGAAGACGGGTACGCGCGCGGCGTCGATCAGCTCGTCGACCTGGGCGCGGGCCCGGTCGCGCACCGCCTTGGGCGTGTACCGGCTGACGGAGGTCTCGCGGATGCGGTGGGCCTCGTCGCAGATGATGACGTCGAGCCCGTTGCGGTCGGCGTCCATGAAGCTGTTGAAGTACGTGAAGAGCTTCTGAACGCGCGGCGCGCGGTACCCGGCCACCTTGCGCAGAGTCTGGGTGAAGGACCGCGACCCGGTGGCGTGCAGCACGCTCCGACCCTGCCGCGACAGGTCGCCGAGCAGCGACAGTGCGATGACGGACTTCCCGCTACCGGGCCCGCCGGTGACCACCACCACGGTCTTGGCGTCCAACCGCCGTGCGTCGACCACGGCGCGGCGCACCAGCTCGTACGCGACGCGTTGCTCATCGAGCAGTACGAACTGCTCGCGTTCACGAACCTCTTCGGCAGCGAGGGTGAGCAGCAGCTTCGAGGGGGCGACGGCGGAGCCGAGCAGCAGGTCGGCGGCGTCGGCCCCGGAGCGGGGAGCGAACTGTCGGCGCAGTTCCGCGACGAACTCGCCCCTGCGTTCGCCGGTGAAGAGCCGGCGACGGCGGACCGCGTCCCCGGTCATGAGCTCGGCGACCGAGCCCTCGCTCGCGTTGTGCAGATAGGCGACGCCATCGATGGTCGCGCCCGCGGTGTTCCCCGGTGCCACCGCCGCCACGAAGTCCGTGAGGTACTCCACGTACCCGTCCACCTGCACGCTCGGGTGCAGCGACTCGCGGTAGGGCGCGCCCGGTACGGTCACGAGCTGTTCGCTGCCCTCGAGCGCGTACGCACGGCTCCACTGCTTCAGCTCGACGACGAGGTAGTGCGGCGCCCCGGTCCGCGCGTGACGCCCCGCTAGCACCGCATCGGCCCGTCGAGAGGTCAGCGGCAAGCGGTGCTCCAGGAGCACCTCGACACCCGAGAGCCCGGCATCGGCCAGGTCCCGCGCAAGAACGGGGAGGGAACTACGCCACGAGCGCGACTCCGAGTCGTTGGGTCGGCCGAGCCCGTGCGAGATGAGGTGCTGCGCCAACGCCCGCTCCAGTCCGGACTCGCTCGCGCGGGCAAGCTCCGCCAGCTCGCCCGCGGAGAGGCGAACGGCAGACTGTGGCATCGACGTCCCCTGGCAGCACGAGTACTCGTGCGGAGGGGACATGTCCGCGGCCCGCGCAGGACGCGTGCCGGGAAGTCCGTCGATTCCGCTGTTTCGGTGGCGACCTTAGCAAGCCCGAGTCCGACGACGGTGCCGGCACTCCGCACACGACCCGTGCGGCTCCCGGCGGCATCACGTCGGCGCCTACGAACGGGAGCCCGGCCGATGGCCGAGCTCCCTCACCATGAACGATGACCCGACTCACACCTGAACGGTGTCCCGACTCATCACGATGTGGAGCTGAGGGGACTCGAACCCCTGACCCTCTGCATGCCATGCAGATGCGCTACCAGCTGCGCCACAGCCCCGTCGCCCCGGAGGGCGTGAGCAGTCTAGGCGACGCGCGGCCCCCAGCGCGAATCTCCGCCCGGGCGCCACCGGCTCTGCGCCCCCGTGCGACCGAGGCCCGGCCCGAGGCCCGCGCGAGGCTCCCCCAGTACCGTCACTCCCGCAGCGCGTCCGCCGTGCTGCTGGGCAGGCTCTCACTCGGAACCCCGGCGTTCCAGTCGTCCACGTGCACCGACGGACCGAGGTTGTGCGACTCCAGCCGCCACCGCGGCTCTGCCGTTCCCGAGCTCGCCCGCAGCACCGCGGCGTGGGCGTTGTGCAGCCCCACCAGCCCGCGCCACGCCACCGCGTCCAGGCCCAGGACCGCGGTCAGTCCGAGGGTGATCGCCGCACCGTGCGAGACCAGCACCAACGCGCCGTCGGCCGGCGTGCTCGCCGCGTGCTCCGCAACGGCCTGCGCCATCCGGTCGCCGACCTCCGCGCGGGTCTCCGCCCCGGCACGGTGCGGATCCTGGCCCGCCTGCCATACCGCGAACTCCTCCGGCCATCGCGAGGCGATCTCCTCCGCGTTGAGCCCTTCCCAGTCCCCGAACGCCCGTTCGCGCAGCCGACGGTCGAGCACCACCTCGACGCCGACCAGCTCCGCGAGCGCCTGCGCGGTCGCCGACGCCCGCTCCAGGTCGGAGCTCACGATGCGGGTCGGGCTGTGCCGCTCGGCCAGGTCGTGCGCGGCCTGCTGGGCCTGCCAGCGACCGACCTCGTCCAACGGGATGTCGACCTGTCCCTGCAGACGACGCTGCTCGTTGTAGGCGGTGCGGCCGTGCCGCCAGAGCACCACCGTCCGGGCGCTCATGCGGAGTCCGCCGCGCTGCCACGGCCGGCCTGGCCGTCGCCGTCCGCCGTGCCGTCGCCGCTGCGGACGTCGTCGGGCAGCTCGACCACCGGGCAGTCGGACCACAGGCGTTCCAGCGCGTAGTACACCCGGTCCTCGGCGTGCTGGACGTGCACGACGACGTCGCCGTAGTCGAGCAGCACCCAGCGGGCCTCCCGCGTGCCCTCGCGGCGCAGTGCCTTCACCCCGCGGCGGTGCATCTCCTCCTCGACCGCGTCGACGATCGCGGTGACCTGCCGCTCGTTGGTCGCCGACGCGATGAGGAAGACGTCGGTCAGCACGAGCCGTTCGCTGACGTCGAGGGCGATGATCTCCTCGGCCTTGATGGCTGCGGCCGCCCGAGCGGCCGCAACGGCGAGCTCGAGAGCGTGTTCGGTGGCTGGCACTAGTCCCCTGTCGCCTCGGGAGCCGGGTCGGGTTCGTCCACGCCCGCGACCGCTACGGAGACGGCCGACGCCGCGCCCTGCGTCGTCTCCGCCGTCTCGCCGTCCGGTCGGTTGAGCACCATCATGATGAGCATCCCCAGCACGAACGCCACCGCGATGAGCACCGCCATGTGCATCCAGGTGTACGGGTGCTGACGTGGGGTCTCCTCAGACTCCTCGGTGGACTCGTCGGAGCCGACGCGTTCGGCGAGGTCCGTCGCCACCGCTGCACGGGTCTGCCCGGGTTCGCTCGCGGACGCGGAGTCCCCGTGGGCCGACGGCGTCCCACCGGCCGGCGGGAAGGTCGCCCGGGCGGTCGGTACGGCGCCGGAAGCGTCCGGCTCCGCCGCGCTCTCCTCGGCCAACGGTGTCGGCGTCCACCGGACGGCGGTGGACGGCATCGCGCCCCAGCCGGGCGTCGCCACCCCCGGTGCCTCACCGGGCTCGGGCTGCTCCTGCGGACCGGGCCGCTCCGCCACCTTCCCGGCACGAGCGGGGCCGTTGCGCGCCGGACCGAGGGGCGCGAACGTCTGGCCCGCGCGCGGCAGTCGGTCGGGTGACGGCGTCGCGGGACCGGTCCCGGTTTCCAGGGACCCGGACGGCCCGCCCGAACCCGACAGGCCGATCGAACCGATCGCGGTGGCCGAACCAGTCGCGCCCTCGGGTCCAGCCCGGCCCGACGGACCGGTCGCGCCGGATGAGTCCGGCACCGAGGGGTCCAGCGGCGGCGGCGTACCCGGCGGCTCGCCCGTGATCGGACGGTGCTGCTGACGTGTCGCCCGGCCGTTCCGGTGTTCTGCCCCGGCGTTACCGGACCGGTCCGGCGCCGGAGCGCTCCCGACCCGCTCGCCGGTCACGGTCGGCCCGTCGGAACCCAGCGCGGTCGGCCCGGCGGAACCTGTCGGCGGCTGCCCCGCGGAACCAGTCGCCGTCGGCCCGGCGGCATCCGTCGGCAGGACCTGCTCGGCCGCCGCGCGCCGCGACTGCGCCTGAACCTGCGACTGTGCCTGCGACTGCGCCCGAGCCTGGGACTGGGCCTGCGCCTGGGACTGGGCCTGCGCCCGCGCCGCCCGGGTCCGGGCGACCTCCTCACGCTCCGCCTGTGCACGCGCCGCCTGCGCACGCACCGCGGCGGACCTGGTCTGCGGGGACAGCGCCTCGGCGGCCTGCTCCGGCGTGGGAACGGCCCGCCGCCGCGTCGGTCCCTCCGGCCGCGCCGCGGTCGCGTCCCGCGGCGTCCTGGCCGGCGTCGCCTCCGGTTCGGCGCGCTGCACCGGCACGACGCCGGACAGTCGCCCGTCCGGTCCCACCCGCCGGATCGCGCCCGAGACGGCCGGGGGCTGGACCTGCGGTGTCGGACGGCTCGGCGTGGCCGACTCCCCCGACGCCGCGGCCCGCAGCTCACGACGTGACAACGGACGCTGGGCGGGGGGCGCCTTCGGCCCCGCGTCCGGCGCGGCGGACGGCCCCGGAGCGGCCGACGGTGCGGACGGAACGGACGGCGCAGACGGAGCCGAGCGCGCAGACGACGCGGAGGACGCGGAGGACGGGGAGGGCGCGGCCGCACCACCGTCAGCGGCCCTCTCGGCGGCAGTGGCCTCGGCGGCCGCCGCAGCCTGGGCACGCTCGCGCAGCTCACGTCGGGACAGCGGCCGGTCGGAGGTTCCGCCCGCGCCCGGAGCGGGAGCAGCGGCGCGGCGGCGCTCCTGCTCCTCGGCCAGCGCCCGCAGGCGCTCCTCCTCGCGGCGCCTGCGGCGCTCGCCCATGGCGGGGCGTGACTCCTCAGACATCCGTACCTCGATACAGCCCGTACTTGGCGATGTACTGCACGACGCCGTCCGGCACCAGGTACCAGACCGGCTCGCCGGCGCGCGCCCGCTGGCGGCAGTCGGTCGACGAGATCGCCAGCGCCGGCACCTCGAGCCGGGTCACGACGTCGGGCGGGAACCGGTCCAGCGTGAGCTGGTGACCCGGTCTCGTGACGGCCACGAAGCCGGCCATCGACCACAGCTGGTCGACGTCCTTCCAGCTGAAGATCTGCTCGATGGCGTCCGCACCGGTGATGAAGTACAGGTCCGCGTCCGGACGCTGCGCACGCAGGTCCCGGAGCGTGTCCACGGTGTAGGTGAGCCCCGGCCGGTCGATGTCGACCCGGCTGACCGTGAACCGCGGGTTCGACGCCGTCGCGATGACCGTCATCAGGTACCGGTGCTCCGCCGCGGACACCTCGGGGTTCGCCTTCAGCGCCGGGCGCCCGGTGGGGACGAAGACGACCTGGTCGAGATCGAGTTCAGCCGCGGCCTCGCTCGCAGCGACCAGGTGACCGTGGTGGATGGGGTCGAACGTTCCGCCCATCACCCCGATCCGTGGCCGTTGCTGAGTCATCCGCGGCATCCCTCCCGCTGCGCGTGGTTCGTCGTGCGTCCGGTGGTCGGTCTAGCGGTGTCTGGTCCCCACACTCTTGAACGCGTAGGTGACCAGCAGCGCGGCGAGGAAGACGACGAAGGCGCCGATGCCGAGCCCGACCGGTGTGATTCCCACGTGCTGCGACACCTCGGCGGTCTCCTCCGCGGCGAGCAGGGCAGCGTGCACGTCGAACCTCCTGGATCGTTCGGGTCACCGCGCGTGAACGGGACGCGGCGGTCCCTCAGTCTCTCATGTCCGGCCACGCCGGTTCGACCGCCACGACGGGCTCACCGCAACCGTTGCGCGATCCGACCACACGATCGCACGATCCGATCGGACCACGCGACAGAAGCGACCACCGTGGACGACGCCGTGCGGCTCAGGACCGGATCTGCCCCTCACCCTGGACGATCCAGCGCGTGGTGGTGAGCTCCGGCAGTCCCATCGGCCCGCGGGCGTGCATCTTCTGGGTCGAGATGCCGATCTCCGCACCGAGGCCGAACTGGCCACCGTCGGTGAACCGGGTCGACGCGTTGACCATGACCGCCGCGGAGTCGATCTCCGTGGTGAACCGCTCGGACGCGGCCAGGTCGCCGGTGACGATCGCCTCCGTGTGTCCCGAGCTCCAGGTCCGGATGTGCTCCAGCGCCTGGTCCAGGTCGTCCACGACGCGCACCGCGAGGTCGAGAGACAGGTACTCCGTGCGCCAGTCCTCGTCGGTGGCGGGCACCACGGCCACCCCGGCCGGCGCGTGATCGGCGGTCGCGGTGTCACCGTGCACCGTGACACCGGCGTCGTTCAGCGCGGTCAGCGCGGACGGCAGGAACTCGTCGGCGACGGCTCGGTGCACCAGCAGCGTCTCGACCGCGTTGCACACCCCGACCCGCTGGGTCTTGGAGTTCATCAGGATCGGCAGCGCCTTGCCCAGGTCCGCGGCGGCGTCGACGTACAGGTGGCAGTTCCCGACCCCGGTCTCGACCACGGGGACGGTCGCCTCACGGACCACGGTCTGGATCAGGTCCGCACCCCCGCGGGGCACCAGCAGGTCGACCAGGCCGCGGGCGTGCATGAGCGCCACCGCACCCGGGCGGCCGTGCTCGTCGATGGACTGCACGGCGTCGGCCGGCAGACCCACGGACTCCAGCGCCTCCCGCAGCACCTGGACGATCACGGTGTTCGAGCCCGACGCCGCCGTCCCACCGCGCAGGATCGCCGCGTTCCCGCTCTTGAGCGCGAGCCCCGCGGCGTCGACCGTCACGTTCGGCCTGGCCTCGTAGATCATCCCGACGACACCCATCGGGACCCGCACCTGCCGCAGCCGCAAGCCGTTGGGCAGCGTCGACCCGCGGACCACCTCGCCGACCGGGTCCGGCAGAGCGGCCAGCTCGCGCAGCGCGTCGGCGATGCCCTGCACCCGCTCGGCGGTCAGGGTGAGCCGGTCGAGCAGCCCCGGCGACGTCCCCGCCGCCTGACCCCGCTCGAGGTCGACGGCGTTCGCGGAGACGATCTCGGCCGTCGCCGCGACCAGCGCGTCCGCCATGGCGTGCAGCGCCGCGTCCTTGGTCGCCCGGTTGGCACCGGCCAGCACGCGCGCGGCGACCCGGGACCGGCGGGCGACGGCGAGCACCGCCTCCCTCACGTCGGGCGTGACCTCGGCGGGCTGGGTGGCATCGGCAGGAGCAACGGTGGACATACCCCGAGGATATCCCGCCCCCTCAACCCCTCACCGGTACGTCCGAGGATCACTCGGCTATAGGTCAAGGATCCTCGGACGCAAGAGGTGAGGAAGGAGAGGGTCAGCGACGGCGCCGGGCCAGGACCAGGTCGTCCCGGTGGACGATCTCGCGGTCGTAGCCGGGGCCGAGGCGGTCGCGCAGCTCGTGGGTGGAGCGCCCGAGCAGGTCCGGCAGCTCGGTCGAGGAGAACGCGACCAGCCCCCGGGCCACGACGACGCCGTCCGGGTCGGTCAGCTCGACCGGGTCCCCGGCCTCGAACTCCCCCTCGACCGCGGTGATCCCGGCGGGCAGCAGCGACATCCGGCGGTCCACCACCGCACGGACGGCGCCCGGGTCGAGCACCAGCCGACCCTCGGTGCTCGCGGCGTGCGCGAGCCAGAGCAACCGGGTCGAGCCACGCCGTCCGGTGGCCGTGAACCAGGTCCCCACCGGCTCTCCGGCCAGCGCCGCCGCGGCGTTCTCGGCCGACGTGAGCACCACCGGGATCCCGGAACCGGTGGCGATCTCCACCGACGCCAGCTTGGTGGACATCCCGCCGGTCCCCACGGAGCTGCCCCGGCGGCCGATCTCGACGCCGGCGAGGTCCTGCGGACCCGACACGTGCGTGATCCGCCGCGCCCCGGGACGCTTCGGCGGGCGGTCGTACAGCCCGTCGACGTCGGTGAGCAGGACCAGCGCGTCGGCCCGCACCAGGTGCGAGACGAGCGCGGCGAGCCGGTCGTTGTCCCCGAACCGGATCTCGTCGGTGGCCACCGTGTCGTTCTCGTTGACCACGGGCACGACGCCGAGGTCCAGCAGGCGCTCCAGCGCACGCTGGGCGTTGCGGTAGTGGCCGCGGCGCATGGTGTCGTCGGCGGTGAGCAGCACCTGACCGACCCGCAGCCCGTGCTCGGCGAACGCCTGCGTGTACCGGGCGACCAGGAGCCCCTGCCCCACCGACGCCGTCGCCTGGGCCGTCGCCAGGTCCCGCGGACGCCGCGGCAGGTCGAGCGGACCGATCCCGGCCGAGATGGCACCCGAGGTGACCAGCACGACCTGCCCGCCGGCCGCGCGTCGGGCAGCCAGCACGTCGACCAGCGAGCGCAGCGCACCGACGTCCAGGTGGCCGTCGGCCCCGGTCAGGGAGGACGAGCCGACCTTGACGACGACACGGTTCGCGCGCGGGAGGTCCGACCGCTCGACGGGGGTCACGCGTCCTGCTCGGGGTCGGTCCAGTGGCCCGCCTCCCGCTCCGTCCACAGCTCCGCCCGGGCCTCGGTCTTCGCGTCCATCCGTTCCTTGTACACCCGGCGTCGCGTCGCGGTGGTGGGGCGCGCCGACTCGTCCAGGCGCGCGTCGGTGCCGCGCGGGCCGGCGAGCAGCTCCGACCCGGTCAGCAGCGTCGGCTCCCAGTCGAACACCACCGCGTCGTCGCCGGCCCCGATCACGACCTCCGCACCCGGCGTCGCACCGACCTCGAACAGCCGCTCCTCCACACCGAGCCGGGCCAGCCGGTCGGCCAGGTAGCCCACCGCCTCGTCGTTGGAGAACTCGGTCTGGCGCACCCACCGCTCGGGCTTGGTGCCCAGCACCTGGAACCACACGCGACCCCCGCTCTCCTGGCGGGTCACGGTGAACCCGGCGTCGTCCACGGCCCTCGGGCGCAGCACGATGCGCGGCGGGACCACCTCGGCCGCGGCCCGTCGGGCCTCGGTCACCAGCTCCGCCAGCGCGAACGTCAGCGGACGGAGGCCCTCGTGGCTGGCCGCGGAGATCTCGAGCACCCGCAGGCCCCGCGCCTCGAGCTCCGGGCGCACCAGCTCGGCCAGCTCGCGGGCCTCGGGCACGTCGACCTTGTTCAGCACCACCAGCCGGGGCCGCTCGGTCAGCGGCACCGCACCGCCGGCGATGTCCAGGTCCCCCGCGTACGCGGCGAGCTCGGCCTCGATCACGTCGAGGTCGCTGATCGGGTCCCGGCCGGGCTCGAGGGTCGCGCAGTCGAGCACGTGCACCAGCACGGCGCAGCGCTCCACGTGCCGCAGGAACTCGTGCCCGAGCCCCTTGCCCTGGCTCGCCCCGGGGATCAGTCCGGGCACGTCGGCGACGGTGAACCGCGCGGACCCCGCCTGCACGACGCCGAGGTTGGGCACCAGGGTGGTGAACGGGTAGTCGGCGATCTTGGGCCGGGCCGCGGAGATCGCCGCCACCAGGCTGGACTTGCCCGCGCTCGGGTACCCGACCAGCGCGACGTCGGCGATCGTCTTGAGCTCCAGCACGACGTCGGCCCGCGCCCCGGGCTCACCGAGCAGGGCGAAGCCAGGTGCCTTGCGCCGCGCCGAGGCCAGCGCCGCGTTGCCGAGCCCACCGCGACCGCCGGCGGCCACCACGAAGCGCGTGCCCGGACCGACGAGATCGGCCAGCACCTGCCCGTCGCGGTCCTTGACCACGGTGCCGTCGGGGACCTTGAGCACGAGGTCCCCGCCCGCGGCCCCGTGCCGGTTGTCCCCCATCCCCTGGGTGCCGGAGGTCGCCGTGCGGTGCGGCGAGTGGTGGTAGTCGAGCAGGGTCGTGACCTGCTGGTCGACCTCGAGGACCACGTCCCCGCCGTTGCCGCCGTTGCCGCCGTCCGGTCCGGCGAGCGGCTTGAACTTCTCCCGGCGGATCGAGGTGCACCCGTTGCCGCCGTCACCACCGCGCGCGTGCAGGACGACGCGGTCGACGAACGTGGCCACGGCGGGCTCCTTCCTGTCCGACGGACCCTCTACGGGCCGCGCCGGGTTCTGCTACGGGTCCTGACCGGCGAGCCGGGCAACCGGCTGGGCAGCGCTCGCGCGCGGCCCGCTGGAACGACGAAGGGGCGCACCACAGCGGTGCGCCCCTTCGCTCGATGTGTGCTCAGGCGTCGACGGTCACGATGTCGACGACCTTGCGGCCCCGGCGGACGCCGAACTCCACGGCACCGGCGGACAGCGCGAAGAGCGTGTCGTCACGGCCGCGCCCGACGTTCACGCCCGGGTGGAAGTGGGTCCCGCGCTGGCGCACGAGGATCTCGCCCGCGTTGACCGTCTGCCCGCCGAAGCGCTTGACGCCCAGGCGCTGCGCGTTGGAGTCGCGACCGTTCCGCGAGGAGCTCGCGCCCTTCTTGTGTGCCATGTCAGTCCTGCTTTCGTGCGGTGCGGTGTCGAGGATTGCGGTGTCGAGGACGTGAAGCGGTACCGGTCGTCCCGACCTACTTGATGCCGGTGACCTTCAGGCGGGTCAGCTTCGAGCGGTGACCCAGGCGCTTGCGGTACCCGGTCTTGTTCTTGTACTTCAGGATGTCGATCTTGGCGCCCTTCTCGTCCCGCACGATCTCCGCGGTGACGGTGACCTTGGCCAGCGCCTTGGCGTCGGCTGTCACCTTCTCCCCGTCGACGAGCAGGACGGCGGGCAGCTGGACGGTCGAACCGGCGTCACCGGACAGCCGGTCGACGACGACGACGTCCCCGACCGAGACCTTCTCCTGACGGCCACCGGCCTTGACGATCGCGTACACCACGGTGCTGCTCATCTCTACTCGTACGGCCTGTCTGGGCGATCCCGGAGCCCGGCGCACCCGGCACGGCCTCGGTCGAGGTCCGGTCGGGGGCGCCCACCACCGGGGCACGTGAAAGCGGCGCGCGCACGGCGCACCGACGTTCCAGGATACGGAGCGGTTGCTCCCACGGTCAAATGAGGGTCTCCCCCTCCTCCGGCGCGCCCCGTTCTGGCGTGCGCCGTTCTGGCGTGCGGAGTTCTCCGACCTGCGACTCCCGCGCTTCCTCGGGTGCCTCGACGGAGGCCGACGCGCCGGTGGCCGGCTCACGGCTGGCCAGGACACTGCGCAGCGAGTCCGCCAGGTCCGCGAGGGCGGCGTGGTCCGGGACCGGGCGCTGGTCGCCCCCCGAAGCCGGTGCGTCGGCCTCGGGCAGGTCCTCGGGCACGGCCTCGGGCACCGGTGCGTCGGCGACGTCATCGGTTGCCCGGTCTCCGCTCACGGCCTCCGGGAGGGTCGCCTCGGACAGGGCGTCGGCCACCGCCTCGGCCTCGCCCTCCTCGAGCGCCACCGCGGGCTCGATCCCGTGGTCGTGGGCCTGTGCCGCCGCGGCCGCGATGGTCGCCAGCGTCGCCTTGACCGACTCACGCGCCTCCGGGAGCACCGGGACACCGGCCGACGACGAGGACGAGCTCGGC
This sequence comes from uncultured Actinotalea sp., assembly GCA_964416715.1. GTDB lineage: Bacteria > Actinomycetota > Actinomycetes > Actinomycetales > Cellulomonadaceae > Actinotalea. The sequence continues at coordinate 38,198 of CAYQFJ010000013.1, forward strand.
TTCTTGCGCCGCGAGCGCTTCGACTGACCGTCCGACCGGCCGTCGTCCGAGGACCCCTTGGGGTCCACCGGGTCGCCGTGCACGATGAACCCGCGGCCGTTGCAGTGCGCGCAGGGCTCGCTGAACGCCTCGACGAGTCCCTGGCCCACGCGCTTGCGGGTCATCTGGACCAGGCCGAGCGAGGTGACCTCCGCCACCTGGTGCTTGGTCCGGTCCCGTCCCAGGCACTCGACCAGCTGGCGCAGCACGAGGTCCCGGTTGGACTCCAGCACCATGTCGATGAAGTCGATGACGATGATCCCGCCGATGTCGCGCAGCCGCAGCTGGCGCGCGACCTCGTCGGCGGCCTCCACGTTGACCTTCGTGATCGTGTCCTCGAGCCGGCCCTTGCCGCGGCCGGTGAAGCTGCCGGTGTTGACGTCGATCACGGTCAGCGCCTCGGCGTAATCGATCACCAAATAGCCGCCCGAGGGCAGATCGACGCGCCGCGAGAGGGTCGAGCGAAACGCCTCCTCGGCCCCGTAGCGCTCGAAGGGGTGCTCGCCCCGTTGCTGCAGCTGCACCGACTCGACCAGCTCGGGCGCCGTGCGCTTGAAGAACGAGGTGACGCGCTCGAACTGCTTCTGGTC
>CAYQFJ010000014.1:0-35131 GCA_964416715.1 uncultured Actinotalea sp.
GAATCACGACCGAAACCTCACTGGATCGGGCAGTGGGGCGGGCTGGGCGGGTGGGGGAGGCGGCTGGTGTGGGGCGCGGCGGCTGGTGTGGGGCGCGCGGGTGGGGCTTGCAGCGCGGCTCAGCCGGTCACGACGTCCTCGGCGTCGACGATCCGGTAGGCGTAGCCCTGCTCGGCCAGGAAGCGCTGGCGGTGCGCGGCGAACTCCTGGTCCACCGTGTCCCGCGCGACCACGGCGTAGAAGTGCGCCGTGCGCCCGTCGGCCTTGGGCCGCATGATCCGGCCGAGCCGCTGGGCCTCCTCCTGCCGGGACCCGAACGACCCGCTGACCTGGATCGCCACCGCGGCCTCGGGCAGGTCGACCGAGAAGTTCGCGACCTTGCTCACCACCAGCCGGGTGACCTCGCCGGCCCGGAACGCGGCGAACAGCCGCTGCCGCTCGCGCACCGTGGTGGCCCCGGTGATCAGCGGGGCGTCCAGGTGGTCGGCCAGCAGCTCGAGCTGGTCCAGGTACTGCCCGATGACGAGAACCTGGTCGTCCGGGTGCTGGGCCACGATCTGCTCGACCACGCGGTTCTTGCCCGCGGCGCTGGCCGCCAGCCGGTACTTGTCCTCGGGCTCCGCCGTCGCGTAGGCGAGCCGGTCGGCGTCGGGCAGGGTGAGGCGCACCTCGACGCACTCGGCCGGGGCGATGTAGCCCTGGGCCTCGATGTCCTTCCAGGGCGCGTCGAACCGCTTGGGCCCGATCAGCGAGAAGACCTCGTCCTCCCGGCCGTCCTCGCGGACCAGGGTGGCGGTCAGCCCGAGCCGGCGCCGGGCCTGGAGGTCCGCGGTCATCCGGAAGATCGGCGCGGGCAGCAGGTGCACCTCGTCGTAGACGATCAGGCCCCAGTCGCGCGCGTCGAGCAGCTCCAGGTGGGTGTAGACGCCCTTCCGGCGGGTGGTCATCACCTGGTAGGTCGCGATGGTCACCGGCCGGATCTCCTTGCGGGAGCCCGAGTACTCGCCGATCTCGTCCTCGGTCAACGAGGTGCGCCGGATCAGCTCGTCGCGCCACTGCCGGGCGCTGACCGTGTTGGTCACCAGGATGAGCGTGGTCGTCTGCGAGCGGGCCATCGCCCCGGCGCCGACCAGCGTCTTCCCGGCGCCGCAGGGCAGCACGACGACGCCGCTGCCCCCGTGCCAGAACCCCTCGACGGCCTGCTCCTGGTAGGGCCGCAGCGACCAGTCGCCGGTGTCCAGCGCGATGGTGTGCGCCTCGCCGTCGACGTACCCGGCCAGGTCCTCCACCGGCCAGCCGAGCTTGAGCAGCACCTGCTTGAGGTGACCACGCTCACTCGGGTGCACGACGACGTCGTCCGCGTCGATCCGGGCGCCCACCAGACCGGCGGTCTTCTTCGAGCGGAGCACCTCCTCCAGCACGGCGCGGTCCAGCGCGTGCAGTACCAGGCCGTGCGTGGGGTGCGAGAGGAGCTGGAGGCGGCCGTAGCGCGCCATCGTCTCGGCGACGTCGACCAGCAGCGAGTGCGGGACCGGGTAGCGGGAGTACTCCAGCAGCACGTTGACCACCTGCTCGGCGTCGTGCCCCGCCGCCCGCGCGTTCCACAGACCCAGCGGGGTGAGCCGGTAGGTGTGCACGTGCTCCGGGGCGCGCTCCAGCTCGGCGAACGGCGCGATGGCGCGACGGCACGCCTCGGCCGACTCGTGGTCGACCTCCAGCAGCAGCGTCTTGTCGCTCTGGACGATCAACGGCCCGGCGGTGCCCTGCTGCATCAGTCTCCTTGACGACGGTCGTTGCGTCCGAGGAAAACTCGGCAATACCCCAAGGATCCTCGGACGCAAGGAAGTGGGGGGTGGGGGTCTCAGGTGGGGGTGACGGCGGCGATGCGGTGGACGGCGACGGTGAGCTCGGACTCCCGGTCGGTGTCGATGGCGCGGACCCGGCCCGCGTCGACCCGCACCGGACGGACCCGGCGCCGGACGACGGCGCCCTCCGCACCGACCATCTCGAGCCAGACCTCTCGCCGCTCTGTGACCGCCTCTCGCAGCAGGGCCAACGACAGGACGGGGTCCGGTGTTCCCGTCGGCCCCGGGGGCGCACCCGGTGGGTGGGTGGGCCGTCCGCCGGTGGCTTCCGGTTCAGCACCGCCCGCCGACGCCGCGCGCTCCAGCCGGCCGGCCTCCCTGCGGTCCGCGGTGAGCAGGTCTCGTGCGAGGCGACGCAGCCGTCGCTCCTGGGCCGAGCCGGCGGTGTCGGGTGCTTCATGGGCCGATACGGCATGCCGACGCGTGTCTCCCGACCCCGACCTGCGGGGCCGGCGGACCCGGTACGGCGCCGAGGGCAGCACCACGACCTCACCGGACGGCCCCTCGGTCACCGGCGCCAGACCGCGCGCCCGCAGCGCGGCGAGCAGCTCCGCCGCCGGGGCCTGCGCCGCGACCACGGTCGGAGCCAGCCGCAGCAGGCCCAGGTCTCGCAGCGCGGCGTCCTCGGTCAGTCCCGCCAGCAGCGCCGGGTCGTCACTGCGCAGGTACGACGACGCCACGCCGACCCGGATCCGCCCGTGCCGCCGTCCGGCGTCGAGCACCAGGTACTCCAGCGGCTGCGGGACGCCGGTGCGCGCGTACCGCGCGAGCTCGGCGAGCAGCTCCTCGGCGGTCCGTCCGGCGTCCAGCCCGCGCCGCACGCTGTCCTCGGTGAACCGCACGGTCAGGGCAGCCCCGCGGGACTCGACCTGGGTCACCTCCTCCAACAGAGCCGCGAGCCCGTCCGAGGGTCGGCCGGGGACGATGCCGGTCAGGTCCCCCTGGAGCAGCAGCTCGTCCACCGCCGGCGGGAGCCGGCTCGCCAGCACGTCCGCGGGGCCGATGCCCTCGGGGTCCGCCGCCGAGTAGCGCTCGGGTGACAGCAGCGCGCGGCCGGCGGCACCGAGCGCTCCGGCACCCAGCACGCCGAGCGTGTCGGCCTCGGTGATCACCGCGTCCACGGTGTGCACCGGTGCGACGGACCGCGGGGTGCGCCAGCGCAGCACCTCGTGCACCTCGGTCGCGGCGAGGGCGCTCGGTGCGGCGTCGGCGAGCACTCCCAGCACGGACCGTCGCAGCCGCGGGGCCCACGGTCGCCGTGACTCCGGGTCGAGGGCCGCGCGCAGGGTGCCGCGGTCGTCGCGCGTGCCGACCAGCCAGGCCGCCCGCTCGGAGTCCAGCCACGCGTCGGCGAGCGCCGACCAGCGCTGCGGCAGGGGCAGCCGCAGCCAGTCGTCGGCGTCGACCGTCGGTGCCAGGGACGGGGACTCGGCCCCGTCGTCGGCCACCAGACCGGCGGCTCCGGCCACCTCGACCACCAGTGCCGCGACGGCTTCGGTCACCTCCAACCGCGCGGCGAGCCGCCGCAGCTCCCGGCTGCCCAGCCCGCCCGAGCGCAGCACCGCCGGGGGATCCTCGCCCCAGGCCGTCACCAGCGCGGTCACCAGCCGCACCACCTCGCTCGCGTGGTGGGCGGACTCGGCGTCCGCCGTGGCCGGGTCGACCGCGGTGCCCTCGGGTCGCGGGGGCTCGGGCGGTGCGCGGTGGGTACGTCCGTCCCGCAGTACCAGCGCGACCTCCCGGGGGAGCACCACGTGCTGCGGGTCGCCGACGGCGAGCAGCCCGTGGCGGAGCAGCCAGTCCACCGCGGTGCGCGCGGGACCGGGCGCGCTCACCGCCGCGTTCGGCGTCGACGGGTCGAGGGAGTCGGCGCCGGGGGACCGGCCGACCGGCGGACCCCAGGTGAGGGCGTCCAGCACGGCGCGCGTGCCGGGCGGAGCGCCGTCGAGCAACGCGTGCACGGTCGAGGTGCGAGCCAGGTGCCGACCCAGGACCGCGACCAGTCGCGTGCCGTGGTCCTCGGGGGCGTCGGCGTCCACGGTGTCCTCGCTGGGGCCGCCCGCACCGGGGCCGCCGCCGGCTCCGACGTCGTCCGCGGCGCCGATCCCGGCCTCGAGACCGAGCTCCGCAGCGAGCCGGTTCAGGGCCGCGGGGCTGCGCCGGTTCAACGTCGTCGTGAGGGTCGGGCCAAGCCCGGCCGGGTACGGTCCGAGCGCCTCGTCGAGCCCGGGAGCGGCGCGGAACCTTGCGTCGTCGTCCGGGTCGGGCCACAGCAGCGCGAGCCGACGCGCGTGGTCCACGGCGCCGGTCAGGTCCTCGGCGGCGGTCCCGATCGCGTCGGCCAGCTCGTCGACCGTGGGTGCACCGACCGGCTCCGGATCGGGTGAGCCTCCTGTGGTGGATCGCGACCGAGTCCTCACCGGATCGGGACGCTCCACCGTGTCGCGCTGGATGTCGGTGAGGGCGATCACGGCTTCGAGCACCGTGAGCAGTCGCTGGTCCACGCCTGCCAGGGCGCGGTCCAGGCTCGTCCGGTTCCCCGCCCGCGCGGCCAGCGAGCGCACCGACGACGGCGGTGGGGCGGCCAGGTCCGGCCGCGCGGCGAGCAACGAGGCCAGGCCGGACTCACCGCCGTCGCGCAGGTGATCGGTGAACGTGGCCATCCGGACAACGATACGGCGGACCTCGCGCGGCTCCCCCGGTCCGGCTCCCGTCGAGCTGCGGGGTCGGTGACTCGGCGTCGTCGTGGACGGTACGCGTCGCCGATAGGCTGCGGGAGGGACGTCGCGTCGGACGACCGGGACCCAGGAGGACTTCGTGGAGATCGTCAGGGACATTGTGCTCGTGCTGCACTTCATCGGGCTGGCGTCGCTCATCGGCGGGTTCATGGTCCAGATGAAGGCGCCGACCAAGCGCATCGACGCCGCGATGTTCCACGGCGCGCTCACCCAGCTGGTCACCGGGGTGATCCTGGTGGGGCTGGTCGAGATGAACGCGGACGGGGCCGACCTCGGCTCCTTCCACGCGAAGATCGGCACCAAGCTCATCGTGCTGCTGGTGATCGGCTATCTGGTGCTGCGCAACCGCAGGCGCGAGTCGGTCTCCACCGGGGCCTGGGGCGCCATCGGTGGGCTCACCGTGCTGAACGTGATCATCGCCGTCTTCTGGACCTGACGGGTACCTTCGGCAGCCGGCCCGGGCTCGACGTCGTGGGGCTCGGCGGCCCGGATTCGCGACGACGCGACCTCCCCGGGCAGGTAGCCTGGTCATCCAGCATTTCCGCGCGCTGCGGCGCGCCTCCTACGAACGACAGAGGTCCAGGTGCCCACCGGCAAGGTCAAGTGGTTCGACGCCGATCGCGGTTTCGGCTTCATCGCCGACGACGACGGTGCCGAGGTGTTCCTGCATGCTTCGGCGCTGCCCGCGGGGGTGACGGTCAAGCCCGGCACGCGGGTCGAGTTCGGCGTCGCCGACGGCCGCCGCGGTCCGCAGGCGCTCTCCGTCGTGCTGCTCGACCCGCCGCCGTCGGTGGTCCGCGCACAGCGCAAGCCCGCCGACGAGATGGCCGTGATCGTCGAGGACCTGATCAAGGTGCTGGACCGGGTCGGCAACGACCTGCGTCGAGGCCGTTACCCCGACCGGGCCGTCGGTGAGAAGTACGCGTCCCTGCTGCGCGCCGTGGCCGACAACCTGGACTCCTGACCGTGGCCACCGCCGTGCGTGACGCCGTCCTGGGCTCCGCCGTGGAGCTGGCCCGGGCCGCCGCCGAGGAGGTCGCGGAGTCGCCCGAGCTGGTCGGCGAGCACCTGGGTGCGACCCTCGACGGCGAGCGGGTGGTCTCGCACCGGTTCGCCGCCACCGCGCGCGGCTACCGCGGCTGGGCCTGGGTGGTCACCCTCGCGCGGGTGCCGCGTGGTCGGACCGCCACGGTCTCCGAGGTGGACCTGTTGCCCGGCCCGGACGCCGTGCTCGCGCCCGCGTGGGTGCCGTGGGCAGAGCGCCTGCGGCCCGGTGACCTGGGCCCGGGCGACGTGCTGCCGCTGCTGCCCGACGACGACCGGCTCGAGCCGGGCTACCAGGCCACCGGGGACGAGGACGCCGACCGGCTGGCCATCTTCGAGCTCGGCCTCGGCCGCGAGCGCGTGCTGTCCCGGGAGGGCCGGGACGACGCCGCCGACCGCTGGTACCGCGGGTCCCACGGGCCGACGTCGCCCGGTGCCCTCGCGGCGAGCGCGCCCTGCTCGACCTGTGGCTTCCTGATGCTGATGGCCGGTTCGCTGCGGACCCAGTTCGGGGTGTGCGCCAACGAGTGGTCACCGGACGACGGTCGCGTCGTGAGCATGGACCACGGCTGCGGGGCCCACTCGCAGACGGACGTCGTCCCGGTGTCGAGCGACTGGCCGGACCCTTCGCCGGTGGTGGACGAGTCCGACGTCGAGATGGTCGCCCTGGAGCCCGAGGCGGAGCCCGAACCCTCGGCGGACAGCGACCCCGACGAGGAGTGAGCGAGGACCCGTTCGGCACAGAGCGCCTGCGTGAGGCCACGCTGGCCGCCTGGACGGCGAACCCGGCCCGGTTCCGCGAGGACGCGAACACCGAGGAGGACCACGCCCACGGCTACTACCGGGACCGCGTCGTCGTCGAGCTCGCCCAGAATGCCGCCGACGCCGCGACCCGAGCCGGTGCCCCCGGCCGCCTGCTGCTGCGCCTGATCGTGCACGAAGGACGGGACGGTACGGCCGTCGGGTCGCTCATCGCGGCCAACACGGGTGCTCCGCTGGACGCCGCCGGCGTTGCCTCGCTGGCGTCCCTGCGGGCGTCGGCGAAGCGATCGGACCACGACGGGCCCGGCGGGACGGTCGGACGGTTCGGCGTGGGGTTCGCGGCGGTGCGATCGGTCGCCGACCGGATCACCGTCGCGTCGACGTCGGGCACGGTGCACTTCTCGTTGTCCCGGACGGCCGAGGCGATCGCGGCGAGCGGGAGCGCCGACGTGGTCGCCGAGGCGGACCGCCGCGTCGACCGACTGCCCGTGCTCCGTCTGCCGTGGCCCGGCCCCGCCACGAACCGGGTGGGCGCGGGCCCGGCCGATGGCGGCTCCGCGACCGCCTCGCCCGCACCACCGGCCGTCGCCGCCCTCGAGGCTGGGTGGGACACCGTCGTCCACCTGGAGCTGCGCGACGCGGTGGCGCTGGACGCCGTGCGCCGCCAGCTCGACGCGGTGACCGACACGCTGCTGCTCGCCCTGCCCGGGCTGACCGCGGTCGAGATCGACACCCCGGAGCGGGTGCGCTCGGTGCGGGACGTCGGCGCACGCTGGGTCGTGGCGACCCGTACCGGAACCCTGCCGGAGCGGCTGCTCCGGGACCGTCCGGTCGAGGAGCGGGACCGGGACGGCTGGCAGATCACGTGGGCCGTGCCGCGCACCGGACACGGCGATGGCGGCATCCGTGCGGACGTACCGAGCGGCGTCGGCCGGGTGGTGCACGCCCCGACGCCCACCGACGAGCCGTGCACCGTGCCGGCGGTGCTGATCGGGACGTTCCCGCTCGACCCGACGCGCCGGCACGTCGCCGCCGGTCCGCTCACCGACGCGCTGGTGGGACTCACCGGCGAGGTCTGGGCGGATCTGCTGGCCGCCTGCCGGAGCGAACGCGGCGGCACCGCGCAGGGCGGCACCGCGCACGGCGGCACTGCGCAGGGTGACGGGCCGAACGCACCCGACCCGTTGGACCTGCTGCCGACCGGCCTGCCCGCCGGGACGCTGGACGCCGCCGTGCGTGATGCCGTCGTCGAGGCGACCCGGGCCGTCTCGCTGCTCACCCCGGCCGGGGGCGGGCCCACGCTGACCGCCGGCCAGGCGACGGCGCTGGACGGTCCGGGTGCCGACCACCCCGGTGCCGCCGCCGTCCTGGGTGCGGTGTGGCCGTCGCTGGTCGAGGTCGCCCCCCGGCACCGCGACGTGCTCGGCCTGCTCGGCGTCGAGCGCGCCCGGGTCGCGGACGTGGTGGAGACCTTCCCGGGCGACGACGCCGAGCGGCGACGGGCGTTGTACGACGTCTTCGCCGATGCCGACGCCACCACGCTCGAGGAGCTCGCCACGCTGCCGGTGCGGCTGGCGGACGGGCGGGTGGTGCGCGGCGCGCGCGGGCTGCTGGTCGCCGACGACGTCCCGGAGGCAGTGGCCGACGTGCTCGGCCGGTGGGGGGTGCGGCTGGTCGCGCCGCACGATGCGCACCCGGTGCTGCTGCGGCTGGGCGCCGGCTCCGCCGACGCCGCCGTGCTCGCCCGCCACCGGGTGCGGCGCCGGCGCGTGCTCGCGGGCGAGGAAGACGCCGAGCCGGCCGGTGTGCTGCGGGCGCTGGCCGCCAGCAGCACACCGACGTCGAGCCCGCGCGCGCCGTCGTGGTGGGGCGAGGCGCTGCTGCCCGCCGAGGACGGTGAGCCGGTCCCGGCGCGCGGGCTGGTGATGCCCGGGTCGGCGGCCGCGCGGTGGTTCGACCCCCGGGTGCTCCCGCCGGTCGCTCCCCAGGTGGCGCGGCGTTGGGGCGAGGCACTGGTCCGGATCGGGGTGCGTACCGGACTGGCCGTGGAGCACCTCGCTCCCGACGACGTCGACGACACCGACGCGCCCGACGAGGCGCCGGGCGAGCCGCCGGACGCTTCGGGTTCCGCGTGGGCGAGCGCGCCGACCGACCTGGCCGACGCGTTGATCGACGGCACGCTCGCCGACCACCCGCTCGCCGGCTCGCTCGACGGGTGGCACGACTACCTCGATCTCGTCGCCGGTGCGGGGGCGCGGTACGCGGGCCCGTCCCGGGCGACGTGCGAAGGGTCGACGACCCTCGCCGCCGTCGCCGACCTCGACGCGGTCCGCCCGGATGCGTGGCCCGAGGTGCTGCGAGCGCTGACCACGGGGGAGGCCCGGCGCGCGCTGGTGGAGCCGGTGCACCTGGGCGGTGCGCGCGCGCCGTCGTACACCGCGTGGTGGCTGCGGCGCCGGTCCGGCCTGGGGCTCGGGCGACCTTTCGCGATGCCGGTCGCCGTGGACGGAGCGGCTGAGCCGGGGGACGGGCGCGACACCCGCCGACGGCTCTCGGTGCTCTCCAGGCTGCTCGGACCGGTCCCGGACGTTCTCGCCGGGCTCGATCCGGAGGTGCTGCGGGCGCTCGGTGGCATCGCCGACCTGACGGACCTCGACGCCGACGGCTGGGCGGACCTGCTCGACGCCCTGCCACCGGTGGGCCGCGACGTCGACCTCGCCGTGGCGGTCGCGGTGTGGCGCGGGCTGGCCCGGCTCGCCGCCGACACCGCTGCCGACGGCGCCCCCGACGCAGTCACCCCCGATGCCGGTCGGCTCCCGGCACTGACGCCCGACGTCGTCGTGGTCCCGTCCGACAGCGTCGCGGTGGCCGACCCGATGTGGGCCCAGCACCCCGACGTGCGTCCGGTCATGGTCGTGCCCGCGGGAGTCGCCGCCGACGTGGCCGACCTGCTCGACCTGGACCTCGCGGCCGAGCGCGCGGCCGGGCGGGTCACCTCCCGCGGTGTGCCGGCACCGGTGCCGGACGCCGTCCTGGCCGTCTTCCCCGAGGCACCGACGCGGTGGCTCGAGCACGACGACCTCACCGTCGACGGCCGCCGGGTCGACTGGTGGGTGGACCCGTCGCCGCACGCGGCCACCACCGCCGGGCTGGCGGCCGCGCTGGCGTACGTCGTGGGCTGGCGGCACCGGGACCGCATCGAGCGGCTGCTGGTCGACGACGCGACCGACGAGGTCCTGCTCGGTCTGGCCGGGGAGGAGGAGCCGTGAACCGTCGCCGGCTCGTCCTCGGCACCTACCTGCCGGTGTTCGTCTTCGAGATGGGCATCGGCGCGATCATGCCGGTCGTGCCGTTGACCGCGGTCGCCCTGGGCGCCTCCATCGCCGAGGCCGGGGTCGCGGTGGCCCTGCTCGCCGTCGGTCAGATCGTCGGCGACATCCCGGCCGGTGTGGTCGCGTCCCGGCTCGGGGACCGGCGCGCGATGCTGCTGGCCGCGGTGGCCTCCGCCGTGCTGCTCGCGGTCGCCGCGCTGACCACGACGCTGCTGCTGTTCGGCGCCGCGCTGCTGCTCATCGGCGCGATCAACGCGGTGTTCCTGCTCGCCCGGCACTCGTACCTGACCGAGGTCACCCCGGTGCTCTACCGGGCCAGGGCGCTGTCCACGCTGGCCGGGCTGCAGCGGATCGGCTTCTTCGTCGGACCCTTTGCCGGGGCCGGCCTGATCTACCTGTTCGACCTGGTCGCGGTCTACTGGCTCGCCGCGGCGCTGTCCGCGATCTGCGTCGGGGTGCTGCTGGCCGTGCCCGACGTGGAGCGTCAGACCCAGCCGGTCGAGGCGTCCTCCACCTGGCGGGTTCTCGTCGACCACCGGCGGCTGTTCTTCACCATCGGAGTCGCGATCCTCCTGGTGGGCGCGGTGCGCGGGAGCCGGCAGACGGTCATCCCGCTGTGGGCCGAGCACGTCGGGCTGCCGGCAGCGACGACGAGCGTGATCTTCGGGCTCTCCGGGGCGGCGGACATGCTGTTCTTCTACCCCGCGGGCAAGCTGATGGACCGGCGGGGCCGCCTGTGGGCCGCGGTGCCCTCGATGCTGCTCATGGTCGTGGCCTTCGTGCTGCTCCCGCAGGCGACGACGGTCGCCGCGATCACCTGGGTGGCCATGCTGCTCGGTGTCGCCAACGGCGTCGGCTCGGGGCTGGTGATGACGATCGGGGCCGACGTCGCACCACCGGGGGTCCGGGCCAGGTTCCTGGGCGTGTGGCGGCTCTACCAGGACACCGGGGGTGCGGCCGGGCCGCTGGTGGTCGCCGCGGGAGCGGCGCTCGGCTCGCTCGCCGGTGGCATCTACGCGATGGCGGTCATCGCGGCCGCCAGCGCCGGTGGCCTGGCCCGGTGGACCCCGCAGTGGTCGGTCCACGCGAACCGCACCACCCGACGTCGTGCCCGGGACCAAGGCCTCCTCGAGTAGCCGCCCCCGGCGCGCGTGCCAGTCACCGCGCGATCGTGGAGCCTGCCCCGCGCTGCACGCCGGTGGATCTCCACGATCAGCGGTTGCGCCGCTCCCAGAGCAGTCCGGCACCGCCGAGGGCGATCCCGGCGGCGCAGACGAGTGCGGGCATCGCGTCGGTCCGGTCGGTCACGGCGAGCGCGCCGGTGACCACGAGCGCCACCGTCCACAGCCCGATCCCGACCAGGATCACCCGCCGCAGGTCGAGGCGCACCGGCTCCAGCGTGCTGGGACGCAGCATCCGCGGGGTGCGGTCGTCGGGCGGGCTCTGGCTCACCGGTTCACCCTATCCGCGGCGCGCCGTCCATCCTTGGACAGGGTGCTGCGGCGCGAGGCCCGGATCTGCCACTCTGTGCGCCATGGCTGACACCTCCACGACCACGGACGACGCCGTCCGAACCTCCGGCCCGGTCGACCGGTTCTTCAAGATCACCGAGCGTGGCTCCACCGTCGGGACCGAGATCCGCGGTGGCCTGGTGACCTTCTTCACGATGAGCTACATCATCGTGCTCAACCCGCTGATCATCGGCACCGTTCCGGACGGCACGGGTCAGTTCCTCGGCGGCGGTCCCGGCGACGGCTCCAACCTGCCGCTGATCGCCGCGGCGACCGCCCTGGTCGCGGGGTTGCTGTCGATCCTGATGGGCGTCGTCGCGAACTTCCCGATCGCGCTGGCCGCCGGGCTGGGCCTGAACGCCGTGGTCGCGTTCAGCATCGCCACGCTGCCGGGGATGACCTGGGCCGACGCGATGGGCATCGTCGTGCTCGAGGGCCTGATCATCCTCGTGCTGGTGCTCACCGGGTTCCGGACTGCCGTGTTCCGCGCGGTCCCGCTGTCCCTCAAGGTCGCGATCAGCGTCGGCATCGGCCTGTTCATCGCGCTGATCGGCTTCGTCAACGCGGGCTTCGTGCAGCCCGGCGCGGGCACCCCGCTGGAGCTCGGCGCCGGCGGGTCGCTCGCCGGCTGGCCGGTGCTCGTCTTCGTCGTCGGGCTGGTCCTCGCCATCGTGCTGATGGTCAAGAAGGTCCGCGGCGGCCTGCTCATCGCGATCCTGGGGACCACGGTGCTGGCGGTGATCGTCGAGACGGTCGCGAAGATCGGCGGCAAGTCCGAGGAGAACCCCACCGGCTGGGGGCTCAACGCGCCGAGCGTCCCGGACTCGGCCGTCGCCATGCCGGACCTGTCGCTGCTGGGCCAGTTCTCGCTGTTCGGCTCGATCGGCAAGATCGGGCTGCTCGCGGTGGCGCTGCTGGTGTTCGCCATCCTGCTCGCGGACTTCTTCGACACCATGGGCACGATGGTCGCCGTCGGTGGTGAGGCGGGGCTGCTCGACGAGGAGGGTAACCCGCCGCGGACCAAGCAGATCCTGATCGTGGACTCGATCGCGGCGGCCGCCGGAGGTGCGGCGAGCGTCTCGTCCAACACGAGCTACATCGAGTCCGCCTCCGGTGTCGGTGACGGTGCGCGCACCGGGCTGGCCTCGGTGGTCACCGGCGTGGCGTTCCTGCTGGCCACCTTCCTGTCCCCGCTGGTGGAGATGGTGCCCTCCGAGGCGGCCGCCCCGGTGCTGGTCGTGGTCGGCTTCCTGATGGTGGTCCAGGTCTCCGGGCTGGACTGGAAGAACTACGAGATCGTGATCCCGGCGTTCCTGACGATGGTCCTGATGCCGTTCACCTACTCGATCACGGTGGGCATCGGCGCCGGCTTCATCGCCTTCGTCGTGATCAAGATCGCGGTCGGCAAGGTGCGCGAGGTCCACCCGCTGATGTGGGTCGCGTCGCTGCTGTTCGTCGCGTACTTCGTGCTCGGCCCGATCCAGGAGGCGCTCGGGCTCTGACCCGCCCCTTCACCGAGGCCCCGCCGGAGCGATCCGCGGGGCCTCGGTCGTCCCCGGGTGAATTTCCGTGCGCCGGCCGCAGGCGACGGGTGGACGGGTTCGCCGCCGCCGTGCACGTCGTGCGACGATCCGATACGTCCCCTTCGGTCACGGTTCCGGCGGTCGGCCGGGTCCGTGCTCCGGGGTCGCCACCTCCAACAGCAAGGAGCGACGACCGTGCGCATCTCCGTCATCGGCTGCGGGTACCTCGGCGCGGTGCACGCCGCGTGCATGACGACCCTGGGTCACGACGTCGTCGGGGTGGACGTCGACGCCGAGAAGGTGGAGCTGCTGGCCTCCGGGCGCGCCCCGTTCTACGAGCCGGGTCTGCCCGAGCTGCTCGACGAGGCGATGGGCACCGGACGGTTGGCCTTCACCACCGACGTCTCCGCGGTCGCCGGTGCCCAGGTGCACTTCATCTGCGTGGGGACGCCGCAGAAGCGCGGGGAGAACGCCGCGGACCTGCGCTACGTCGAGTCGGCCGTCGAGGCACTGCTGCCGCACCTGGCGCCCGGGGACGTCGTCGTCGGCAAGTCGACCGTGCCGGTGGGGACCGCCGAGGAGGTCGCGCAGCGGGTGGCCGAGGTACAGCCGGAGGCCACCGTCGTGTGGAACCCGGAGTTCCTGCGCGAGGGCTTCGCGGTCCAGGACACCCTGCACCCGGACCGGATCGTCTACGGCCTGCCGCCGGGCCCGGCCGGACAGGAGGCCCGCCGCGTCCTCGACGAGGTCTACGCCGTCTCCCTGGCGTCCGGCACTCCCCAGGTGGTGACCGACTACGCGACGGCGCAGCTGGTCAAGGTCGCGGCGAACTCGTTCCTGGCCACCAAGATCTCGTTCATCAACGCCATGGCCGAGCTGTGCGAGGCGACCGGCGCGGACGTGACCCAGCTCGCCGACGCCATCGGGCACGACGAGCGGATCGGCCGCCGGTTCCTCAACGCCGGGCTGGGCTTCGGCGGAGGCTGCCTGCCCAAGGACATCCGTGCGTTCATGGCCCGGGCCGGTGAGCTCGGTGCGGACCAGGCGTTGTCCTTCCTGCAGGAGGTGGACGCGATCAACATGCGGCGCCGGGTCCGGATGGTCGACCTGGCCCGGGAGATCTGCAACGGGTCGATCGTCGGACGCCGGGTGGCGGTCCTGGGTGCGGCCTTCAAACCGAACAGCGACGACGTGCGGGACTCGCCCGCGCTGAGCGTCGCCGCCCAGATGTCGCTCCAGGGGGCGACGGTGGTGGTGACCGACCCGCAGGCGATCGAGAACGCGCGTCGTGCGTGGCCGGACCTGACTTACGCGCCGTCGGCCGAGGAGGCGGCGGCCGGTGCCGACATCGTGATCCTGGGCACCGAGTGGACCGAGTACCGCGAGCTGGACCCGGAGAAGTTCGGCGAGGTGGTCGCCGGGCGGCGGATCGTGGACGGGCGCAACGTGCTCGATCCCGCCCAGTGGCGCGCGGCCGGTTGGGTGTACCGGGCGCTGGGTAGGCCCTGACGCTGCGTCTGTACCGGCGTGCCCCACCGACCGCGCACCGGTCGGTACGGCGCGACGCGGACGGTATCGTGCTCGTTGTCCGTACCCGCCCTTGTGGTCCGTGGCCCGTGAGGCGGCCCCACCGCGGCCCCGAGGTCAAGGAGATGATCTGCGTGACCTGCGCCGACCATGTCGGCTCGGCCGGGGACTCTGGTCCGGTTGTTCCCCCCGGGTCACGCCGGCTGCCGTTCTCCGTGCTGGCGAAGCCGACGGGAGCGGCCTGCAACCTGGACTGCACGTACTGCTTCTTCCTCTCCAAGGAGATGCTGTACGACCACGACAGCCAGCGGATGAGCGCGGACGGCCTGGAGGAGTACCTGCGCAACTTCCTGGACTCTCAGCCGGACGGCCCGGTCGAGGTGGCGTGGCAGGGCGGGGAGCCGACGATGCGCGGACTCCCGTTCTTCCGTCGTGCGGTGGAGCTCACCGAGCAGCTGCGCAGACCGGGCCAGCAGGTCACGTTCGCACTCCAGACGAACGGGACCCTGCTCGATGACGACTGGGCGCAGTTCCTGGTCGAGCACGGGTTCCTCGTCGGGTTGAGCATGGACGGGCCGGAAGAGTTGCACGACGCGTACCGCGTGAACAAGGCGGGGCGTGGGACGCATGCTCAGGTGCTGCGCGGCTGGGAGCTGCTGCAGCGCCACGGCGTCGACACGAACATCCTGTGCACCGTGCACCACGCCAACCAGGACCGTCCGTTGGAGGTCTACCGGTACTTCCGCGACGAGCTGGGTGCGCGGTACCTGCAGTTCATCCCGATCGTGGAACGTGTCCCGGATGCGGATCTTGAGCTCGCCGAGCGCGGGTGGCGCCCCGGCACCCACGGCAAGCGCACGCTGCTCTACCAGCAGAAGGGCGACGCGGTCACCTCGCGGAGCGTGACGCCGGTGGCGTGGGGGACGTTCCTGTCGGCCGTGTTCGACGAGTGGGTGGCCCTCGACGTGGGCAAGGTGTTCGTCCAGCACTTCGACGTCACCCTCGGAAACCTGTTCGGCCAGCACTCGCTGTGCGTGCATGCGCCTGAGTGCGGTGACGCGATCGCGGTCGAGCACAACGGGGACGTGTACTCCTGCGACCACTACGTCGAGCCGGACTACCGGCTCGGCAACGTGTCCGAGAGCCGACTTGCGGACCTCGTGGCATCGCCGCGGCAGCGCGAGTTCGGTCGATCCAAGCGCACGGCACTACCGCAGCAGTGCCAGAAGTGCCCCGTCCGATGGGCCTGCCACGGCGGGTGCCCGAAGGACAGGTTCTCCGTGACGGCCGACGGAGAACCCGGACTCAACTACCTGTGCGAGGGCTACTACACGTTCTTCAGCCACGCCCAGCCCGCCGTCGAGCACATGGGCCGGCTGCTCCAGGCCGGACGACCCGCCGCGGAAATTATGTAGACCCGGATCGGTCGATGACTCGTGCCCGCCGGCGGGTGACACCCGAGCCGTCGGTCTTCAGTCCACCCAGTCGAGTGCGCGGTCCACAGCCTTTCGCCACCCTGCGAGGCGGGCTTCACGCTCCGCCTCCCCGATCGACGGCTCCCAGCGTCGGTCCGCCGCCCAGGTGGCCCGGAGCTCACCGAGGCCGGACCACACCCCGGCCGCGAGGCCGGCCACCGAGGCGGCGCCGAGCGCTGTCGTCTCGCTCACCACCGGCCTGACGACCGGAACGCCCAGGACATCGGCCTGGAACTGCATCAGCAGCTCGTTGCGCACCATGCCGCCATCGACCCGCAGCTCTCCGATCCGCGTACCCGCGTCAGCACTCGCCGCGTCCAGCACCTCGCGTGACTGGAACGCCGTGGCTTCGAGGGCTGCGCGTGCCAGGTGCGCCTTGGTCGCGAACCGGGTGAGCCCGACGATCACGCCTCGGGCGTCCGGGCGCCAGTGCGGCGCGAACAACCCGGAGAACGCGGGGACGATGTACACGCCACCGTGGTCGGGCACTTCGGCGGCGAGGGACTCGACCTCCGCGGAGCTCGACAAGATGCCGAGGTTGTCCCTCAACCACTGCACGAGTGCCCCGGTCGAGGCGATCGACCCCTCGACCGCATAGTTCGGCGCCATGTCGCCGAGCTGGAACGCCACCGTGCTGATCAGGCCGTTGGTCGAGACCGGCACCCGCTCACCCGTGTTGACGAGCAGGAAGCTCCCGGTGCCGTGGGTGATCTTGCTCTCCCCGACCGAGAATGCGGCCTGACCGAACAACGCAGACTGCTGGTCGCCCAGGATGCCGGCGACGGGCACTCCGGGCAGCACTGAGCCACGAGCGGCGGTGCCGTACAGCTCCGACGAGCTTCGGATCTCCGGAAGCACCGTCCGCGGGACCCCGAAGGTCTCCAGCAGGTCGTCGCTCCACGACAACGTGGTGAGGTCCATCAGCATGGTTCGGCTCGCGTTCGTCACGTCCGTCAGGTGCCGACCACCGGCCGGACCTCCCGTCAGGTTCCAGACGACCCAGCTGTCGGTCGTACCGAAGGCCAGCTCGCCCGCCTCCGCCCGCGCTCGCGCCCCCGGTACGTGGTCGAGCAACCAGGCAAGCTTCGACGCCGAGAAGTAGGTCGCCAGCGGGAGCCCGGTGACCGTACGGAACCGGTCCGTGCCGCCGGTGGCGGAGAGCTCGTCGATCAGCGGCTGGGTCCGGGTGTCCTGCCAGACGATGGCCGGGTGCACGGGCACCCCGGTGCGCCGGTCCCACAGCACGACCGTCTCGCGCTGGTTCGTCACGCCGACCGCCGCGACGTCGCAGGCGCGCAGCCCCGCTTGGGCCAGTGCGTGCACGATCACGGAGTCGACGTTGGAGCGGATCTCGATCGGGTCGTGCTCGACCCACCCTGGTCTGGGAAAGTACTGGCGGTGCTCGAGCTGGGCGGACGACACCATGGTCGCGGCGTCGTCGAACAGCATGGCCCGGGTGCTCGTGGTGCCTTGGTCGATGGCCATGATGAACGACATGCAGGGTCCTCCTCCGTCTGCGCGTGCCGGTCAGGAATCGAGGAGCGCCCGCGCGAGCGCGTCGTCGAGCACCAGGTCGGTGGGAAGGTGGGCGGCCAGCGCGCCGCGGACGCTCCTGAGCTTTCGCAGTCCGGACACGACACACACCCGTCGCGGCACCCGCCTCAAGCGCGCGATCGGTGGTCCCGTGGTGCGGCGGTTCAGCACGACGTCCTCGGAGCTGCCGTCGAGCCGGTAGAACACCGTCGCCACATCACCGACGGCGCCGTCGCGAGCCAGCGACTCGTAGTCCTGGGTGTCCAGGTAGCCGCCCAGGTGGACCTGGCTCGGCACCTCGGCGAACGGCGCACCGAGCCCGAACAGCACGACGTCGGCGCTCGCCTGGACGGCGAGCACCCGTCGCGTGCTGCGCTCTCGCCACATGGCGGCCCGAGTCTCCTGCTCGTCGAACACGGCGGGTATCGGGAATTGCTCCACGTGCGCGCCGAAGGCCTCCCCGAACCGGTCGAGGATCGCGCTCGCGTACTCCACGCCCGTGCTGCGGACGTTGCCGGCACCGTTGAGCTGCACGACCACGCTGTGGGCCACCCGCTTCGACACCAGCTGCCGGCTGACGGCGTTGACGGTCGACCCCCACGCCACACCGACCACCGAGCCGGAGTCCACGAAGCCCGACAGCATCCGACCGGCCGCGCGGGCCACCCGGTCGAGCCGGTCCACGTCGCTCAAGCAGTCATGGGCCGGCACGACGTGCGCCGCGACCCCGTACCGGCCGGCGAGCTCTGTCTCGAGTCGCATCACCTCGTCGAGCGGAGGTTGCACCCTGATCTCCACGACACCGGTCTCACGCGCGTGGCCGAGAAGCCGCGACACTGTCGACCGCGAGGTGCGCAGCTCGCGTGCGATCGCCTCCATGGTGTGCCCTTCCAGGTAGTACCGGCGGGCCGCCGTCACCGCAGCCCGGTTCCGATCGGCCCGTCCGTCCGCCGTCATCCCGGGCTCCTCGTGCACGTTCGTGCAAGTCGATTGTGCGGAGCGGACCACGTCTCGACGATGGTCGCGTGCCGACACCCGCCGAGCCCGTGACCCGGGCCGAACCCGCCGACTCCCGTCCCGTGCTCGCCGATCTCAGGCGACGACCCCGCACGCGGGTGCTGGTCGTGGGAGGAGGGATCAACGGGATCGCGATCTTCCGCGAGCTGGCGCGCCAGGGAGTCGACTCGGTGCTGATCGAACGCGGGGACTTCGCCGCCGGCGCGAGTGCAGCCTCCAGCCACATGATCCACGGAGGGCTCCGCTACCTCGAGAACGGCGAGTTCCGGCTGGTCAGGGAAGGTGTGCAGGAGCGGAACCGGCTGCTGAGGATCGCACCTCATGCCGTGACCCCGTTGCCGACGACGATCCCGATCCGCCGGACGTTCGCCGGGTTGCTCGCCGCGCCGCTCCGTTTCCTGCTCCACCGGCCCGGCCGCCAGCGGGAGCGCGGGGCCTTGCTGGTCAAGCTCGGCCTGTCGATCTACGACCTGTTCTCGCGCGACGGAGGCACGCTGCCACGGCACCGCTTCGCCGGTCGGCGCAGGTCGCTCGAACAGCTTCCACAGCTCGACCCGACCATCAGGTACACCGCCACCTACTTCGATGCCGTGATGCGCCACCCCGAGCGGTTCGCGCTCGACGTGCTTCTCGACGGCCTTGCCGCGGCCACGAGTGGCAGGGTCGCGAACTACGTCGAGGCGGTCGGGATGACGTCGTCCGGCGTACGGGTGCGCGACACCGTCACCGGCGAAGAGCTGACGATCGGGTGCGACATCGTGGTGAATGCGTCGGGGCCGTGGACCGACCTCACCAACGAGGCGTTCGGGATGCCCACGGAGCTGATGGGAGGGACGAAGGGCTCTCACATCGTGGTGGATCATCCCGAGCTCCTGGCAGCGACCGGCGGTCGGGAGATCTTCTGCGAGTACGCCGACGGCCGGATCGTGCTCATCCTGCCGATCGCGGACCGGGTGCTCGTCGGGACGACCGACGTCGATGCGGATCCGCGCGAGCGTCCGATCTGCACCGAGGATGAGGTCGACTACTTCCTCGACGTCATCCGGCGTGTGTTCCCGACGATTCGCGTGGCCCAGGAGCAGATCGTGGCCCGCTACGCGGGGATCCGTCCG
The DNA here is from genome assembly GCA_964416715.1 of uncultured Actinotalea sp. Lineage (GTDB taxonomy): Bacteria > Actinomycetota > Actinomycetes > Actinomycetales > Cellulomonadaceae > Actinotalea. Next base: position 19,440 of record CAYQFJ010000014.1, read on the forward strand.
TTGCCCCGCCACGGCGATCTCGCCCCGGGGTACGTGTCGCGCGACTACCGCGTCGAGGTTCAGAAGGGAGCGGGCGGCCGGTCCGTGCTGTCGCTCGTCGGCGGGAAGTGGACGACGTTCCTCGCTCTGGGGCAGACGGTTGCCGCGCAGGTGCTCGCGCTCCTGGGTGAGACCGGACGCCCGCTCGACCGGGATGCGCCGATCGGTGGCGGTGCTCAGTACCCACGAGACGTGGCGGAGCGCAGGGACTGGTTCGCGCGGCACCTGGGAGCCGTACCCGTGGAGCGGGCGGAGGTGCTCTTCGACCGCTACGGCACCCGCGCCGCGGAGGTTGCCAGGTTCGTGGCGGCCGGTGACGACACCGACCTCGCGGGCGGTCTGCTCTCGCGTCGAGAGCTCGCCTACCAGGTCGGACACGAGTTCGTCACCCGGCTGGACGACGTGGTGCGCAGACGCACCGACCTCGCGTTCTCGGGGCTGGCGGATGCCGCGGTGGTGACCGCTCTCGGCGAGGCGCTCGGCGAGGTGTGTGGTTGGGACCGGGAACGTCGCGACGCAGAGATCGACCTCTGTCTCCGCGTCATCGGGACGGTGACACCGTGCGCGTCGCCTTCCGCCGGGTAGCTCGACGCTCACGTGATCCGCCGCCCCGCCGCCCACACCTGCTGCACGTGCCAGTCGTCGTCGAGCACCACGACGTCGGCGGCGAAGCCGGTGTCGAGGCGGCCGAACCGGTCATCGATCCCGAGGACGCGAGCCGGGACCGCGGTGAGGGCGGCGACGGCGACGGACGGCCTGATCGCGATCGCGATAGCGTTGCGCAGGGCGGCATCAAGGGTGAGCGTGGAGCCGGCGATGGAGTCGCCCCGCAGCAGACGGGCGATCCCGTCGACCACGCGCACCGGCTGGTCACCCAAGCGGTAGTCGCCGTCGGTGCTCCCGGCCGCGGCCATCGCGTCGGTGACGAGCGCGACCCTGCTCGGGGCCGCGGCGAGGAGCAGGCGTGAGACCGGGTCGGCGACGTGGTGCCGATCGAGCACGAGCTCGAGGTGCACGCGCGGATCGTCGATCGCGGCGAGCACCGGGCCTGGTGCACGGTGGTGGATACCCGGCATCCCGTTGAACGCGTGGGTCAGCAGTCGTGCACCTGCGTCGAAGGCACGCCGGGTCAGGTGGTAGTCCGCGGTCGTGTGACCGACGGCGGTGACGATCCCCGCGTCCCGCAGCCGGCGGATCGCGGCCATCGCCTCGGGCAGCTCCGGAGCGAGCGTCACTTGTCGCACGGTGCCCCGGCCGGCGGCGACGAGCGCGTCGACCTCGTGCGCGACCGGAGTGCGCAGGAGCGAGCGATCGTGAGCGCCGGCGCGTTCCGGGCTCAGGAACGGACCTTCGAGGTGGGAACCGAGTACGAGCGGATCGTCCTCGGCCAGCTCGGCGACCATGTCCAGGGCCTGGCCGAGGCGATCGAGCGAGGCGGTCACCAGGCTCACGACCGAACGCGTCGTACCGTGGACCCGATGGGCGGCCAGTCCGGTTCGGACGGCCTCGGGACCGTCGTCGAAAGCCGAACCGCCACCCCCGTGCGCGTGCAGGTCGATGAACCCGGGCACGACGCGGGCTCCCGCGAGATCGACGCGGTCGGCGACCGGGGGAGCCGTCTCCGACCCGACCCCGGTCGCAGTGATCGTGCCTCCCTGCAGCAGGAGCCAGGCATCGGACCGCTCACCCGCCTCGTCCAGGGCCACGGCGGAGTGCAGCAGGAGCGGTGAGGTGGGTGGGGGTGCGCTGGGCACGTCAGTGGCTCCTCTTGACCGCGCCGTCGGCGAGCGCGTCGGCAGCTTCCTGGATCCGCAGCCCGACCACGTCAAGACGGCGTAGCAGCTCTCGCCGCTTGAGTGTGCCGGTGGTCAACGGTTCGTCGAGGATCTCGCCCATCGCGTTCTGGTACCGCTGCCGGATGTCGTTCTTGCGTGCGAGGAGTGCCGCACCCCGGACGCCACGGCCGCCGTCGGTGAGCGAGTGCACCGCCAGCTCGAGCGATGCGACACCCTCGACGATGCCGCGGAGCACGTCGGCCAGCACCGCGTCCTGCTCCCACGAGTACAGGTCGTACTCGCGCACGAAGTCCCGGAGGTTGTCCAGGACGTCGTCGATCGAGCGCGAGAGCCGGAACATGTCCTCCCGATCGATCGGCGTGGTGAACGACCGGGTCAGGATCTCCACCGCGCGTCGGCGGTGCTCGTCGCCGTCGTGCTCGATGCCCGTCATCTCGACCCGCCCGACTGCCGGCTCACGAACACCGCTCACCACCTGGCTCGCGAGCTGTGCGCCATCGGCTGCGGCGCGCACCTGAGCCAAGAGGGCGTCGACGATGTCGCGCTCCGCCCGGCCGGTGAGCTTGCGTGCGAGCCTCGTCATCCCGTTGCCGTCCTGACGGCCGCTCCGAGTGTCCAGGCGACGGCGAATGCGGCCGGCATCGTGGCCGCCCACGCGTTTGCGATTCTCCCGGCGAACTCCCATCTGACCCTCCCTCTTCCGTTGAGCAGCCCGATCCCGATGAACGATCCGGACAGGGTCTGCGCCATTCCCGCCGGGTTGCCGAAGGCGGCCCCGGCGAACATCACCGAGGCGGTCGCGAGCTCTCCTGTCGCGGCGTCGAGCGGTCGGACCGCGAGCAGCCCGGCAGTGGTCGGTCGCGCCATCCGCGGCGCTCCGAGTGCGGCGCCGAGCGTGAACAACAGACCCACCGCGAGCAGCTGCCACCAGACCGGTGGGATCGGGTCGCCGGCTGTGCCGGCGGCGACGGAGATGACCGCGAGCAGCTTCTGCGCGTCGTTCGCACCGAACGCGAGTGCCAGCGCGACGAAGGCGATGGTGTGCAGGACCGCGATGCGGCGAGCCGCTGACGAGCCCCGGGACCGGATGGGCAGTGCACGACGGACGACGGTCGCGACGAGCACTCCGAGCAGGGGTGCCACAGCGACCCCGACCAGCACCCCGACGGCTCGCCCCCAGCCCACCTCGAGTCCGGTGCTGACGCCCGCACCAAGGATCGCGCCGATCAGGGCGAGCGTCAGGCTGGTCGCGATCCCTATCCAGCTCAGTGCAGTCGTCACCGCCAGCGATGCGACGACCGCGCACAGCAGCGCATGCTGTCCGATCCGTCCGTCGAAGAAGACCAGCTCGACCGCGAGGGTGGAGGCGACGGACGTCCCCCAGACGAGCGGCGCAACCGTGATGGCGACACCGAGCAGCGCGGCCGCCACGATCGGGCGGAATGCCCGGACGCTGAGCCCCGCAGACACCATCGTTCCTCCGGCGTTCGCTCCGTACACGACGGCCAGCGCGCCGGCCGCGGCGAGGAGAGAAGGATTCACAGTGCTCGATTTCGCGTGTTTGAGGGCTATATGGATATGATTCGATCAACGACTATACAGCGCCCAAGGGGGTCCCGCGTGGCTGACGGCTGGCACTTCCAACTCGTCGACGCGCTCGACAAGGTGTTCCCCGACGAGGCGCCCCGGGGCCGCGCCTCGGCGGACCTCACCGCGTTCCTCGGAGAGCCGATCGCCTTCCAGGTGGCCATCCGAGCCCCGTCCGGCGTGGATCGGGTGGACGACGCGGTACGCATCGAGGTCGTGGCAGCCGACGCGTCCGTCGACATCCGGAGCGTGGAGCTGGTGCCCTGCCGGCTCGTCGGCTATCCCGGGCACGATGACGGCTACCTCCGGGACACGCCCGGCCTCTACCCCGATCTGCTCGCTCCGGCGGACGACAGGATCGTCCAGCCGTTCGTCTGGGGCTGGCGGGGGGTCTGGATAGAGCTCGTGCCGATGGCGCCGGGCCGCGCACCCGTCACCATCCGCGTGCGGCACGCGCGACGGGGCGAGCTGCTCTACGAGACGGCGCTCGTCGTCGACGTGCTCGACGCGGTGCTCCCGGAGCTCGACATCGTCGACTCGCACTGGTTGCACGCCGATGCGATCGCGGACGCGTACCGGGTCGAGGTCTTCAGCGAGGCCCACTGGGCGGCGGTCGAGCACTTCGTGGCGAGTGCGTCGAGGATGCGTGCGAACTCGTTGCTGGTACCGGTCTGGACGCCCCCGATCGACACCGAGCCCGGTCACCGGCGCCGCGCGGTGCAGCTCATCGACGTGGCGGTGGACGGCGATCGGTTCGGCTTCGGATTCTCCCGGCTCGACCGCTGGCTCGACGTGCTGCGGCGTCACGGCATCCGGCACATAGAGATCCCCCATCTGTTCACGCAGTGGGGCGCTGCCGCGGCACCGGCGATCGACGGCGTGGTCGAAGGAGGCCTCACCCAGTTGTTCGGCTGGCACACGCCGGCCACCGCGCCCGGGTACCGCACGTTCCTCGAGCAGCTTCTGCCGGCACTGCGACGCCACCTCGACTCGGTCTGGGATCCCGCCCGAGTGGTGTACCACGTCTCCGACGAACCAGCTCCGGAGCACGAGGCGCAGTATCGTGCCGCGCGGGCCGTGGTGGCCGACCTGCTCGCCGGTGCTCGTGTGATGGACGCGGTCAGCGACGTGCGCTACGTCGAGAACGGACTGGTCGACCGGCCGATCGCTGCGACCGACCAGGTCGAGCAGTTCCTCGAGGCGAGGGTGCCGGAGCTGTGGGTGTACTACTGCCTCACGCAGCACCGCGACGTGGCCAACCGCTTCATCGGGATGCCATCGGCGCGCCATCGCGTCCTCGGCAGCCAGGTGTTCGCCGCAGGCGTCTCCGGGCTGCTGCACTGGGGTTTCAACTTCTACTACTCGGCCCGGGCCCGACGGTTCGTCGACCCCTTCGTCGACGCGAGCGCCGACGGGACGATGCCGGCGGGGGACCCGTTCATCGTCTACCCGGGCCCCGGACTGCGTCCTCTGGAGTCCATCCGCCACCGGGTCGCGGCCCAGTCGATGGACGATCACCGGGCCTTGCAGGCGGTGAGAACCGCTGCAGGGTGGCAGGCCGCGCTCGGCACCCTCGGGCCGGCCGGTCGGACGTTCCGTTCTCCACTTGTGAGCACCACCGACCTTCGGGCGCAGCGGGACCGCGTCCACGCGGTCATCCGCGAGGTGGGTCGGGGCTGAGGCGGCGCTCGGCCGGAGGTGTTGCCAAGCGATGCTCGAACATGCATGGTTATCCGAGAATCCAATCGAAAACAATCAGGATCAGCGGAGCGACGAGAAGTCACCGATGCAACGTGCACAGCTCGGGACGGCAGTGGCCGTGGCAGTCCTGGTACTCGGCGTGGGTGCGGTCGCACCCGCTGCGGCCGACCCGGAGCCGGATCGACCGATCATTGCCGGGGACCAGGCCGATCCTCGCCTGCTCATCCTCGACGCGGCGGAGACGAACTGGAACGATCCCGACGCGATCGTCTGGGAGTGGGAGCCCACCACGGCGCTCGGGTTCTCGACCGCCGAGGTCGCGGCATTCGCGGGCGTCACCGACTTCGAGATGCGCAACACCGTCGACGGTCCTCGGGTCGCCGTCGTGTCCGGCTCCGGGCTCGCCGCCGTGATCTCCTACCCCCAGGGCCAGCGGCAGTGGGCTCGAGTCCTCCCGGCCAGCGCGAACCTGCACGGTGTCGAGATCTTGCCGAACGGCAACGTCGCGATCACCTCGACGAACACCACGAGCGGATGGGTGCGGGTGTATGCCGCCTCCCAGGGTCCGTACGCGTCGACCTACGCCGAGCACTCGCTGAACGCCCAGTCGCATGGTGCCCTGTGGGACCCCGTCACCGAGCGGCTCTGGTTCATCGGCAAGGACGGCTCCGGCGCGAACGACCCCCGGATCATCTCTGCGCTCGCGGTGACCGGCACGGCGGCCCAGCCCCGGGTCACGGAGGACGCCACCAAGTGGGAGGAGCTGCCGGACATCGGGAGCCACGACATCACCGCCGATCCGAACGATCCGCACACACTGCTCATCGCCCTCGACTCGACGGCATGGGAGTTCGACAAGACGGCGAGCTCCAACGAATTCACCCAGATCCCTGCGGCCGAGGGTGGGCTCACCAAGCTCAAGGCGATCTCCCGTCAGCCGTCCGGCCAGACGATCATCACCCGACCCGACGAGTACAAGTCGCCGGAGGGCCCGTGCGCGGCGGTGAACTACTGGTGCACCGACACCGTCGAGCTCTTCGGGCCCGACACGGCGCGGACGTTGACGGGGGCCGAGTTCTACCGGGCGCGGGTGCTGAGCCCTGACTACTCGGCGATCGGCGACACCCTGCACGGGCCGGTTGCCGACCGCTCGCTGCCGAGCGGTGGCACCTGGACCACGCCCGTGCAGTTCGAGTCGAGCACCGAGGTGGGGGCGATCGCTGCTGCCGCACTGCCGGACGGCTCCATGCACGTGCTGACGCTCGTGCCGGGCGACGGGGTGTGGGACCGCGTGCGGTCGTCGGGGGGCACCTGGGCGGGCGCGACCCAGATCGACAGCAACCCTGCCGTCACCGCCATCTCGGCCGCGGGCCTGTCGGACGGATCACTGCACGTGCAGACGGTCGTCCCCGGCAGCGGGGTGTGGGATCGCACCCGAAGTGCGGCCGGCACCTGGTCGTCGGCGTCGAAGATCGACTCGAACGGCTCGATCAGCGCTGTGAGCGCGAGTGCGCGGGGCTCGGTGCTGCACGTGCAGACCCTCGTGCCCGGCGCGGGCATCTGGGACAGGACGCGCAGCGCGGGGGGCACCTGGGCGACGTCGGCGACGAAGATCGCGGATGGCTGCCAGGGTGCTGGCACGAACGACCCGTGCATCACGGACATCAGCAGCGCGGCGCTGACCGACGGCACCGTGCACGTCCAGGCGGTCATCCCCGGCAGCGGCGTGTTCGACCTCAGCCGGTCCACCGGGGGCACGTGGTCGGCGCTCGCACTCATCGATGCGAACGACGGGATCACCCGCGTCTCGGCAGCCGGCCTCGCCAACGGCACGCTGCACGTGCAGACGGTGGTGCCAGGTTGGGGGATCTGGGACCGCACTCGCAGTACTGGCGGCACCTGGTCGGCCGCGAGCAAGGTCTCGGACGACTCGACCATCTTCGAGACCTACGGCGTCGGCCTCGCGGGCTCGGAGCTGCACCTGGGGTCGGCGACGTATAGTCACTAGTGAGCGATTAGGGCTCAGAACGCGCTAGAATGAGCAACAATCGCCAACCGCGGCTCGCCATCGACGAAGTAAGGGAACGGGATGAACACACACATGGGTCGGGAGATCGCCAGCCAACCTGCGGCCTGGCGACGGGCGGCTGACGTCGCGGCGGCATCCGCGACGGTGCTCCCGGTTCCGGGTGAACGGGTCGTCGTCGTCGGCTGCGGTACGAGCTGGTTCATCGCGATGAGCTACGCGGCGCTTCGAGAAGCGGCGGGCCATGGAGTCACCGACGCGTTCGCGGGCTCGGAGATGCCGTCCGGGCGCACCTATGACCGCGTCGTGGTGATCTCGCGCTCCGGCACGACGAGCGAGATCATGGAGGTGCTGCATCGCGTGCCCCCTGCGGGCACGCTCGCGATAAGCGCAGTGCCCGGCTCGCCGGTCGTCACCGCGGCCGAGAGCGCGGTCGAGCTACCCTTCGCCGACGAGGTGTCCGTGGTGCAGACGAGGTTCGCGACCTCAGCTCTGGCGCTGCTGCGCGCGAGCCTCGGTCAGGACATCGAGCTGCCGGTCCGGGACGCCGAGGTCGCGTTGCAGCGCGACGTCGAACCGTTGCTCGATGCCGAGCAGTTCACCTTCATCGGCCGTGGCTGGTCTGTCGGGCTGGCTCACGAGGCCGCCTTGAAGCTGCGGGAGACCGCCCAGTTCTGGGCCGAGTCCTACCCGTCGATGGACTACCGGCACGGGCCGATCGCGATCGCGGAGCCACGTCGTGTCGTCTGGTCGCTCGACCAGCCGCCTTCCGGTCTCGACCGCGAGGTCGCGGCCACCGGGGCGACGCTCGTCGGCGGTGACCTCGACCCGATGGCACAGCTCGTCGCGGTGCAACGAACGGCACTCGCCCTCGCCGCGCGTCGTGGCCTCGACCCCGACAACCCGCGTCACCTCACCAGGTCGGTGCAGCTCGAGGGCGAGCTGGCGTGACCGTCGTGCTCGGGGTCGACATCGGGGGCAGCGGGATCAAGGCCGCGACCTTCGGCGCCGAGCCCGAGCCGCGCAGCGTGCTGCGAGTCGCGACGCCGCGAGGGGACGCCGACGGCCACGAGGTCGCCGACGCGGTCGCCGGCCTCGTCGAGCGGGCGAGGTCGGTGGAGCCGGTGGCGTCGATCGCCCTCGCGGCCCCCGGCATCGTGGACGAGGCGGCCGGTACGGTCCTTCGTTCCGAGAACCTCGGCTGGGAGCGGGTCCCGATCCGCGCACTCGTGGCGGAGCGGGTCGGGGAGCCGATCTCCTTCGGTCACGACGTGCGACTGGGCGGCCTGGCCGAGTTCCGGCTGGGCGCCGCGCGTGGGCACGACGACGCGCTGTTCGTGCCCATCGGCACGGGCATCTCGGTCGCGTCGCTCGCGGACGGGCGGCTCATCACCGCCGGTGGCTGGGCGGGTGAGCTCGGGATGCGCCGGTCCGGCGGGAACACCTTGGAGCAGGTCGCGTCCGCGAGCGGACTCGCCCGCCGGCTCGGCGTGGCCGACGGCGTCGCGGTCGTCGAGCTCGTTCGCGCCGGGGATCGGCACGCGGTCGCGGTCTGGGACGCCGCGATGGACGCGCTCGGGGACGTGCTGGCCGCTGCGGTGCTCACCCTGGGCACGAGGTGCGTCGTCGTCGGAGGAGGCCTGTCGCTCGCCGGCGTGCTGCTGCTCGATCCGCTGCGGGACGCGATGCGGCGACGTCTCGGCACGTTCCCCGAGCCCGTGGTCACGACCGCCGTGCTCGGCGACCTCGCCGGCTGCCACGGCGCCGCGCTTCTCGCACGGCGCGCCGCCCGATGATCGTCTGCCTGGCACTGAGCCCCGCCCTCGACCTCACGTATCGGGTGGGTGAGCTGCGACTCGGAGAGGTGAACCGGGTCGGCGCCGTGCTGGAAAGGGCCGGTGGCAAGGGCGTCAACGTGGCCGACGTCGCCCGTCGGCTGGGTTCGGACACGCGGGTCGTCGTGGCGCTCGGTGGTGCGACCGGCCAGGCGGTCCGCGCGCACCTGGCCGCCGAGTCGATCCGTGCCGAAGTCGTCCGGAGTCAGGCTGCGACCCGGCGCACGGTGACAGTCGTCGACTCCGTGCGTCACCCGACTGGGATCTATGAACCACCGGCCGAGCTCACTGCGCAGGAGTGGGACCAGCTGGTGGCCTGCGCGACCGGAGGGCTCGACCAGCGGGCCGTCCTCGTCGTGTCGGGCAGCGCCCCGAGCGTCGTCGGTCGTGACGCCATCGGCGACCTCGTCGCCCGCACCAAGCACCAGGGTGCCGGCGTCCTCGTCGACACCTCCGGTCCTGCCCTGCTCGCAGCCGCCGAGGCGGGTGCGACGGTACTGAAGCCGAACGCCGCCGAGCTGCGAGAGGCCACCGGGGAGGCCGACTGGCGCGACGGCGTCCGGCGGCTCGTCCGGGCCGGTGCCGGAGCGGTGCTCGTGTCATTCGGGGCCGAGGGCCTCGTGCTGTGCACGGCGGGGCGTGCCGTCCGCGCGCGGTTGCCGGCTGCGGCAGGCAACCCGACGGGGGCTGGGGACGCTGTCGTCGCTGCGCTCGCTGCCGCGCTCCTCGCCGCCCGCCGGCCCGAGGAGATCGTCCGGCACTGCGCCGCGGTCGGTGCTGCCGCGGTGCTGCAGCCGGTCGCCGGAGTCGTCGACCCCGACGACGTGGCGCGACTCGAGGAGACCGTGGACGTCGAGGAGGAGCTGTGCCGCTGGTGACCATGCGGAGCGTGCTGGCAGCGGCCCGCGAGCGAGGAGTGGGGGTAGGCGCTTTGAACGTCGTCACCATCGAGCACGCGGAAGGCTATGTCACCGGTGCGGAGGCGGCGGACCGGCCGCTCGTGCTGCAGATCAGTCAGAACTGCGTGCGCTACCACGGTGCGCTGCGGCCGATCGCGAGCGCGGTACTCGCGATCGCCGCCCAGGCGCGCACCGACACCGTCGTGCATCTCGATCACGCGGAGGACCTCGCACTCATCGAGGAGGCGGTCCGTCTGGGCATCCCGAGCGTGATGTACGACGGCTCCCGCCTGGACGACGACGCGAACCTCGCGACGACGGCACGGGTGGTCGCTCAGTGTGCGGCGTCCGGGGTCGACGTCGAGGCCGAGCTCGGGGAGGTGGGTGGCAAGGACGGGGTGCACGATGCGACGGCGCGCACGGACCCCGACCACGCGGCCGCCTTCACTGCGGCGACCGGGGTGGGATCGCTCGCGGTCGCCGTGGGGAGCTCGCACGCGAAGCACGAGCGCGACATGCGGATCGACGAGGAGCTCATCCGCCGCCTCGCCGCGGCTGTGCAGGTGCCGCTTGTCCTGCACGGGTCGTCCAGCCTCGACGACCACCAGCTCTCCGTCGCCGTGCGGGCGGGTATAACCAAGGTCAACCTCGCGACGCATCTCAACCGGAAGTTCTCGGAGGCGGTCCGAGGGCGGCTGGACGCGGACAAGATGCTCCTGGACCCCCGCACGTACCTTCGCGCAGGGCGCGATGCCGTCGCGGCCGAGACGACGCATCTTCTCGAGCTCCTCGGCGGTGCGCGGGGGGCTGCCCGAGTGTTGCCCGTGGATGCCTGAGGGGTTGCCCGTAGAGTGTGATCCGGCCCGCCGGACGTGCCGGCCGTGCCGGACGGAGGTATCACGCGGGTGAGTCGGCAGCATCGCCTCAACGAGATCCTCGATCTGCTCACCCAGCAGGGCAAGGTCGACATCGACGACATCGTCTCGGCGCTGGACGTCTCCCCGGCCACCGCGCGACGCGACCTCAACACGCTCGCGGAACGTCGCCTCGTCGCACGCACGCACGGCGGCGCGGTTGCGGTGGGTACCGCCTACGAGCTGCCTCTCCAGTACAAGATCGCGCGCAACAGCGAGGCCAAGAAGGCGCTGGCGGCGGCGGCGGCGGGCCTCGTCGTCGAAGGGCAGGTCGTCGGACTCACCGGCGGGACGACCACCAGCGAGATCGCCAGATCCCTCGGGATGGCTTCACACCTCCAGGGGGGCGGGGCCTCGCCGGGGATCACGATCGTGACCAACGCGCTCAACATTGCGTACGAGCTGGCGATCCGTCCGCACGCCAAGATCGTCGTGACGGGCGGGTCGGCTCGGCAGCAGACCTTCGAGCTCGTCGGACCCCTCGTGGAGCACACGCTCAGCGAGCTCGTGCTGGACTGGGCGTTCGTCGGCGCCGACGGGATCCATCCGGACTACGGCGTCACGACGATCGATGAGGGCGAGGCGCGTGTCAACCGTGGCCTGGCCCGCGCTGCGAAGCGCGTCGTCGTCGCTGCGGACTCCTCCAAGATGATGGAGGCGCGGTTCGCACGGATCCTCGACCTGTCGGAGGTCGACATCCTGCTGACCGACAGCGAGCCACCGCGCGAGGTGGTCGCTGCGGTTGACGCGGCGGGCGCGGAGATCGTCATCGCCCCGAGCACCCTCCGGCGCTGAGCCGGCGGCTCCTCGACGCACACTGCGCTCCTCTCACCTGCGGGAGGGCGGTTCGCGCTGCCCACCGACGTCGGCCCGGCCGCACCGACGGTGTAACGCGCTCCTTCCAAGTTGGTCAAGAAGCCGGATTTCTGTTGACGGATGCTCGATATCGCCATATCTTGCTCAAGAACGAGCAACCAAGCGAAGAGATTGATCAGCGTCACCCGACGCGATGGACACTCTCAAGCACCGAGTTGGAGGTCTGACACATGCGAGTCCACACACGATGGCGTGCTGCGGCCGCCGTCACAGCCGCGATCATGGTCGCGGGTGTATCGGCGTGCGGCGGGACTCCGGAAACACCGTCGGAGAACGACGCCTCTGCGTCGGAGGAGCAGGACTCCTTCGTCTACTGGTCGATGTGGCGGGAGGACGAGCCTGTCGCCAAGGTGCTCCAGGAGGTGATCCCCGCGTTCGAGGAGGAGACCGGGATCACGGTCGACGTCGAGTGGCAGGGTCGTGACGTCCTGACGAAGCTCAAGGCGGCGCTCAACACGAGCACGGTCCCCGACCTGGTCGACAAGGGGTTCCCCGAGATCAAGGCGACGCTCGGCCTGAGCGACGAGGCGATGGATCTCGCGGACGTCTACGAGATGGAGATTCCCGGCGAAGAGGGCAGGACGGTCCGCGATGCGGTCCCCGAGGCGTACGACCCGCTCAACTCCACGGACAAGGCGATCGTGGTGCCCTACTACGTGTCGATGTTCAGCTGGTGGTACAGCGGGAGGGACTACCCTGAACTGATCGAGAACCCACCGGCCACCTGGGACGACTTCACCGCGCTCTTTGACGACGCGCGGGCGAACGGGCAGGCCCCGATCGCCCAGGACGCCGACCTGCTGAGCTACGGCAGCTCGCTGGTCAATGCGGCGCTGGTGAGTGCGGTCGGGCCAGGCAACCTGTACGACATCGTGTCCGATCCTGAGGGGCAGGGCTGGAAGAGCGACGAAATCCGGCGGGCGGTCGAGGCCCTCGCGGAGCTGGCCGCGAACGACGCCTATATCGAGGGCTACGACTCCAGCAAGTTCCCGGCCATGGAGAAGGCCTGGGCGGCGGGCGAGGCAGCGTTCCTCCACATGGGCTCGTGGGTCCCGTACTCGCTCGGTCCGGAGACCGACGCGGACTTCAACCTGCACACGTTCAACTTCCCGTCGCTCGGTGCAGATCAGGCGGTCCCGGTCACCACCTACGGGTACGCCATCCCCACGACGTCCAAGAGCCCGGATGCGGCCAAGCAGTTCATCGCGTTCCTCATGGGTACCGAGTGGCTCACCAAGCTCTGCAACGATGCATCGATCCTGACCCCCGACCCCAGCATCGAGGCGCCGGAGGTGCTCCGTGACCAGCAGGCGATGCTCGCCGACAACGAGCTCTACCTCGCGGACGACGGGATCACGGCCGACTTCCCGGACCTGACCAACAGTTTCGCGACCATCAACCAGGGTCTGATCACCGGCACGCTGGACGCGGACGAGTACATCCAGCAGGTCATCGACACACAGGTCCAGTACTGGAAGCTGAACAGTTGATCATCAGCACCGAGCAGAAGGCCCATCGGGGTCCTTCGACTCAGGAAGAGGCGCCGGCGCGTCGGGTGGGGACACCCAGCACGCTGGACAGGCACCGCCGGCGCCTCTTCTGGCCGTTCGTCGTCCCGGCGCTGGTCCTGTACCTCATCTTCTTCGTCGGCCCCTCGGTCGCCGCGGTCGTGATCAGCTTCCTGCGTTGGTCGGGGTCGGGTGCCGCCGAGTGGCGGGGCTGGCGCAACTACGAGGTGCTGGTCCAGGACCCGGTCTTCCACACGGCGTTCTGGAACACGCTACTGATCCTGGTCGCCGTCGGTGCCGTGACGTTCACCGTCGCGTTCCTGCTCACGATGGTTCTCCGGGAGATGCGAGGGGCGAAGTTCGTCCGGTCGGTGCTCTTCTTCCCCTACATCGTCTCCCCGATCGTGCTGTCGTTGCTGTGGGGGTTCCTGTTTCAGTACGACGGCCTCGTCAACGCCGTGCTCGGGCTCGCGGGGATAGAGCCGGTCAAGTGGCTCTCGACCGAGAACCTCCTGCCGATGATCCTGCTCGGGATGGTGTGGATCAACGTCGGGCTCTACGCCACGATCATCCTCGCCGGGGTCGACCGGATCCCTCCGCAGTTCTACGAGGACTCGGCACTCGCCGGGACCAACGCCGTGCAGCGCTTCTTCCACGTCACGCTTCCCATGACCTGGGACGTCGTCGCCGTCGCCGCCACCTTGTGGACCATCAACTCACTGAAGATCTTCGAGTTCATCTTCGCGTTCGGCGGCACCACGACGGATCTGCCGACCCAGAAGGTTTGGAACTCTGCCCTGTTCGTCTACGGCATGTCCTTCGGTGGCCGAACTCCGTCGTACGCGTTCGGGTACGCCTCGGCGGCCGCGATCCTGATGCTCGCGCTGTTCGCAGTGTTCGTCGTGCTGCTGCGTCGCATGCTGCGCCGAGAGGCGATCGAGTTCTGATGGGAACCACAACCGCGATGTCTGCGACGAAACAGCCCGCCGTCCTTTCCGCCCCGATGCGCAAGGGTGGCAAGCCCGCACCGGGCACCGAGCGCCGCGGCGTGTTCAGCCTGATCGGCACGGTGCTGACGTGGGGCCTGGCGGTCTTCAACATCTTCATCCTCGTCTTCATGGTCTTCTCGTCGTTCAAGACGACGAAGGAGATCTTCCGAAGCCCGTGGTCTCCTCCGAGCACCCTGCACTTCGAGAACTGGGTGCAGGCCTGGGACAGCAGCGGGTTCGGCACCGCGGCGCTCAACACCGTGGTACTCGTCGCGGCTTCGTCGTTCTCGGTGATCGTGCTCGCCGCTCCCGCGGCCTACATGCTCGCGCGTACCCAGTCGCGGTTCGCGGGTGGGGTGACGGTCTTCTTCACGCTCGGCATCGGCATCCCCACGCAGGTGACCATCATCCCGATGTTCGTGATGATGGCCCGGGTCAACCTCGTCAACGACCTGTTCGGGCTGTACATCCTGTACACAGCAGTCTCGCTGCCGTTCACGGTGTTCCTGCTCACCGGCTTCTTCAGGTCGCTCCCGCGGAGGCTGGAAGAGGCCGCCGCGATCGACGGGGCCGGCGTGGTGCGGACCTTCTTCACGATCATGCTGCCGCTCGCGAGGTCGGGACTGGTCACGGCGCTGATCCTGAACGTCATCGGGTTGTGGAACGAGACCCTCATCGCCTTGGTCTTCATCCAGGAGCAGGCGAAGTCGACTCTCTCGTTGTCGCTGCTGTCCTTCATGTCTGTCGTGACCTCGTTCAGCGACAATCCCAACTGGGGTGCGTTGTTCGCCGGGGTTTCGATCCTCGTGCTCCCGATGCTCGTCATCTACGTCTGGCTCGGTCGCCGGATCGTCGAGGGCATCACGTTGGGCGCCACCAAGTGAATCCTGGAGAGAACTGATGGCCGAAGTGGTCTTCGAGAACGCGACCCGAATCTACGCCGGTGCCGACGCCCCGTCCGTCGACGGGCTGGACCTGCACATCGAGGACGGGGAGCTCGTCGTACTGGTCGGGCCTTCCGGGTGCGGCAAGTCCACCACGCTGCGCATGCTCGCCGGACTGGAGGGCGTGGACGACGGGAAGATCCGCATCGGTGAGCGTGACGTCACGGACATGCGCCCCAAGGATCGCGACATCGCGATGGTGTTCCAGGACTATGCGCTCTACCCGCACATGACCGTGGCGCAGAACATCGGGTTCCACCTGAAGATCGCCAAGCTGCCGAAGGCCGAGATCGCCCGTCGGACAGCGGAGGCCGCGCGGCTGCTCGACCTGGCACCGTACCTGGACCGCAGGCCGGGCAAGCTGTCGGGCGGGCAGCGGCAACGCGTCGCGATGGGGCGGGCGATCGTCCGGGAGCCCCGGGTGTTCCTCATGGACGAGCCGCTGTCGAACCTTGACGCGAAGCTGCGGGTGCAGACCCGCACCGAGATCGCCTCCTTGCAGCGGCGGCTCGGCGTGACGACGGTGTACGTGACCCACGACCAGGTCGAGGCGATGACCCTCGGTGACCGGGTCGCGG
>CAYQFJ010000015.1:0-34590 GCA_964416715.1 uncultured Actinotalea sp.
GGCCGCCACCGCTGGTGGTGGTGCGGTGCGGGGCGGACCGTGTGCGGTCCGTGCCGCGGGCAGCCGGAGGCTGCCGGTGGTGGTCGGGTTGGTGGGTTGGGTGCGGGTGTGCGTTGCGGGCCCGGTTCGTTGCGGGACGTGCCGGTGCGTGACGCGTCTTGTTCCGTGCCGTGCACGGTTCGTTCCGTGAGCCTGGCCCGCACGGTGGCGGGGCGGGTTGCCGGGCACCGGACCGGTGGCGCCCCGGTGCGTGACGTGCCGGTGCGCGCCCGCTGGTTGGGTGCGGGACCGGGCCGGGCCGGGTCACCCCGCCGGGGTGAGCACTGACCGGCAACGGCAAGCAACGACAACCACCACCAGACGACACGCACCACCACCCAACCCGACCACAAGCCCGAAGGGCCGCGACCAAAGAGCAGCCTGGGCGAAGCCTTGGCGGAACGGCGGGAGCCTGACGAAGGCGGCCCGGGCGGGGCTTCTGGGGGTTTATCGCGGTCACGGGTGTGGGCGGCCTGTTCTGGTTTGGTCGTTTCCCCCCGGTGCTGATGCAGCCGGGGCTGGTTGCGGGTTCTGCGCATGGTCCAGGGCATGAGGACGCGTGGCGGTTTGCGGATCTGGAAGATGGCTCGGGCCGGTGGGGCGGACCTGAACCCGGCGAACTACATCTCCAGGGCGACGTCGTTCTCGTCGGCGGCGGGCCTGCTCGGGGACGTGACGTTGCTGGTGCACCGCACGACCTCCGGGTTGACGGGGTACCTGGTCACGGCGGACCGGGTGGGGTCGGAGGCTGCGGCGATGCACCTGGCTCAGGCGGTCGCCGCGCGAGCGGAGCCGGTGGATGTGATGCCGGAGCTGACGGGTGTTCGGCGGATCGGGTGGTTGTCGTACCGACCGGGGTCGGCGGTGAACCGGGAGACCCAGCACGGTGTTGACCCGTCGGAGGCTGCCCGCCGGTTGGCGGTGGCGATGACGGTGGGTCAGTGGGTGGCGGTGTCGTTGCGTCAGCCGGCGCAGGCGGAGAAGCGTCGTCACCGTCGCTGGTTGGTCGCACGGATGGGAACGTCGAACCCGACGCACCATTCGGTGACGACTGGTGCGGTGGTCGTGGCGGTGCGTGCCGGGGCCGGTTCGTCTGCGGAGGTGTCGTCGTTGCTGGCGCAGGTGGCGTCGGCGATGCCGGGGTTCGACGTGGACACGTACACGCGTACGGCGCACCCGGTGCGGGCGGTGCTGGGTTGGGTGTCGGCCGGCTTGGCGGTGTGGGCTGGTCTGCGGTGGGGTGCGGACGTGCCGGGGTGGGCATCGGCTGCGGGCAGTGCGATCACCGGGCTGGGTGTGCTGGTCGCGTTGGGTGTGCTGCCGGTGCCTGGTGCGAAGCTCGCGGCGCAGGCGGCGGCTGGTCGTCTGCGCGCCCCTGGTGGTCGGTGGGTCCCGCCGCGGCGGCCGCGGAAGCGCAAGCACCGGGAGTCCGGTGAGGTGGTGCAGACCGAGGGTGACTACCCGTTGGCGGCGGACGGGTTCATGGTGGCCCCGAACGTGGTGGTGGGGTTGGTGGCCCCGGGGGCGGGGGCGTTGTCGGGGTCGTCGTCGACGTCGGAGCGACCCACCCCGGCGGCGTTGCGTGAACCGGTCGGTCCGCTGGTTGGTGACGGGACCGATGGTGCCCCGGTGTTCTTGTCGGCCCCCGATGCTTGGTCGGGGGTGTTCTTGGTGGGCAAAGCAGGCAGCGGGAAGATGCAGCCGCTGTCCGCCAGGTTCCCGGTCCCGGTCAGTGCACGGTTCCCGGATGGTTGGGCGCGGAACGGTGAGCTCGAGGTGGGTGATGAGGTGTTCACCCCTGACGGGTCTGTGACGAGGGTGCGCGGTTTCTCGGATCCGCAGGTGGTGGACACGTACCGGGTGATGCTGTCCGATGGGCAGGTTGTGGAGGCTGGGCCGGATCACCTGTGGCGGGTGTCCACGCGTTACTCGCGTTCGATGGAGCCGACTGGTTCGGGTAGCTCAGCGGCGATTGTCGCGGCTGCGTCCCGGCGTGCGGAAGATGCGGCCGCGGTTCGACGGTTGGCTTCCACGTTCCCGGCTGGGATGAACGCGACGGTCGCGGACGTCGCTCGCATCCTGGGTGTGTCCCACGGCGCGGTGGACTCCCTGATCGAGACGGCAGGGCTGAAGCATGTGCGTCAGCAGGTGACTGTCCGGTCAGCGGGTCGCACGCGCAACAGTTCCACGGTGGTGTCGTACCCGGCGGAGGCGGCCGTCGCACGCCTGCGGCAGGTTGCCGCGGACACGCGGTCGGTGCTGGATGCCCGCCAGGTTGACCGTGTCGCCTCTTTGGGTGGGCAATGGTTGACGGCTGACTCGATCGCGTGCGCTCTGTTGCAGCGTGACGCGTCCCGAAACGAGGTCGAGGTGGTGCGCGCACGGCTGCGTAGCCTGCAGGGGTCTCGGCGTTCACAGGTGTGCGCCACCGTGCAGAGCCGCCCGGTCGTCCGTGAGCTGTGCACCTACCCTGTCCGGGAGGTGCTGCATGCGTGGGCGGCGCGGATCGTTGAGGGCGGACGGTCGCCGGTGGAGTCACTGGTCACCACCTCGGACATGGCCGGTGCGACCCGGACTGCGGGGGACCACACCAACTTTGCGATCCGGGTGCCGGACGCTGTGCCTGGTCCAGTGGCACCGTTGCCTGTGGACCCGTACCTGTTGGGTTGCTGGTTGGGTGACGGTTCCAGTGGTGCGGGCACTGTGGTGGTGGGCCGTGATGACATCGACCATTTCAGGTCCGAGCTCGGTTCGGTTGGTTTCACCGTCGTGGAGAGGAACCGACCGAACAGGTACGGCCCGGTGTACTACCTGACGTTCAACCGACCGGACCTTGACCGGTGCAGGCGTGGTCACCGTCGCACCCGCGGCACGCCGTGCACTGTGTGTGGGTCGTCCGGGCACCGAAGGTCTCCGGACCCGGTGACCAACATGTCTCTCAGTGAGCATCTGGTGGCGTTGGGTGTGAAGGGCGCGAAGCGCATCCCAGCGGTGTACCTGCGCGGTTCGGTCGAGCAGCGCCTGGCTGTTCTGCAGGGTCTGATGGACACCGACGGCACGATCGGGGCCGGCGGCGGGTGTGAGCTCACGCTGTCGGACGACGATCTTGCACGGGACGCACTGGAGCTGATCCGGTCCTTGGGGATCAAGGCCACGTCGAGAACGGGACGGGCCGACTACCGGGGGCCCGATGGTGAGCGGGTCGCGTGCCGGCCCCGTCACCGGATCGTGTTCACCACCGACCGGGTCGTGTTCCGGCTGCCGCGGAAGGCGGCGCGAGTCCCCCGGTCGGTGCGTCCGACCCAGCGGTGGTTGTTCGTGCAGGACGTCGTGCGGGCAGAGCCTCAGCCGATGCGTTGCATCGTGGTCGACCACCCGTCGGGCATGTACCTCACGGACGGGTTCGTCGCGACGCACAACTCGCAGCTGTGCCGTTCGCTGTTCGCGTGGAACGCGATGGAGCGGGTGACCCCGTCGGGTCGGCCAGGGTTCCCGGGCCGGTCGAACGCGTTGGTGGCGTTCGAGTCGAAGGGTGACGGTGCGGCGCAGTATCTGGCGTGGTCGAAGGCGACCGGGGACCGCACGTTGCTCGTGGAGGTCGCAGAGCCGGCGGCACCGGCGATCGACCTGTTCGCGGTGCCCGGGTCGGTGGCGGACCGGGCGGCGTTCTTCGCGAACGCGATGGTGTACGCGTTCGAGCCTGGGTCGATCCAGGACCGGTCGTTCGCGACGCTGGTGCAGGTGTTCACCGCGGCGTTGGCGATCACGCCCGCAGTGGCCGGGTCGGTCCCGGGGGTGGACCCGAACGGTTCACCGATGTACTTCGCGCACGTGCTGTTGGCGGGCCGTGGGGACGAGCTGGGTGCGGCGTTGGCGGGTGCGGTGATGTCGGAGGCTGTGCGCCTGGAGGGTGCTGGTTCCCCGGACGTGTCGTTGTCGTTGGCCCGTGACGCGTTGGTGCCCCTGTTCCAGGGCAGGACCGAGTCGGCACGGCGACAGTTCTTGGAGGCCCCGGCGAACAAGGTGGCCCAGCTGTTGGCGCTGGATCACTGGTGGTCGGCGGGCCGACCGAAGACGACGTGGCACCAGGTGCTGACTGAGCACCGGTCGGTGGTGGTGAACACGGGCGTGACGACGTCGGGTCGGATCGTGGAGGACCGGTTGTCGGCGCAGATGGGTGCGCTGCTGATGTTCGGGTTGCGGGACGCGATCATGCGGTACTGCAACGGGTGGCAGTCGCAGGGCCGGTCGGTGTCGGTGTTCGCTGACGAGCTGTCGCTGCTGGCGGGGTCGTCCCCGGAGGTGGTGACGTGGTTGCGGAACCAGGGCCGTTCGTACGGGGTGCGCCCGGTGTTGGCGACCCAGTACCCGGAGCAGTTGGCGGATCAGGTTGCGGCGGCGGTCACGGGGTTCTCGACGTTGGTGGCGTTCGCGCAGGACAACCCGAGGGTCGCGGACGAGCTGGCCCGGGACTTCTCCGCTGACGGGACGTCGTGGTCGGCGGCGGACGTGGTGAACCTGGCACCGTTCACGACGATCGTGCGTACAACGGTGGGTCAGCAGCGGCAGTCGGCGTTCACGATGGGGGTGCGGGACTTCGAGGCTGACGTGGCGTCGTTCGTGGGCACGCAGGTGTCGGCCGCGGGCGGGGGTGGGCAGTGAGCGGGGTGCCGTTGTCGGGTCTGGTGTCCCACCCGGGCACCACCCGGGGGTTCGGTGCGGCGGACCGGCTGGACCCGTTCTGGGACGGGTTGTGGGCGAACGGGTCGACGGCGTCGTGGTTGTCGGCGGAGCTCGCGGAACGTCAGGTGGCGTCGGGGCTGGGTGTGCTGCCGCGGGAGCTGGCGATGGACCGGGATGAGGCGGTGCGGATCCTCGGGCAGTCACGGACCCGTGGCGCCCGGTTGGGTGTCCTGGGGGCGGTGGACCAGTGGCGGACGGTGACGGTGGAGCAGGCGGCGGCGATCACCGGGTGGGGGCAGCTGGCGTCCCCGTCGTCGAAGATCCTGGCGGCGGCGTTCACGTTGGGGATCTTGGACGTGGGGCAGTTCTCGAACCCGATGCGCCCGGGCCGGGAGTCGGGTCGTGCCCGGGTGTTGCGCCCGACACGGTCGCACGCGTTCACCGACCTGTTGGAGCCGTCGTTGTCGTGGCAGGAGTGGGTGAGCGTCACGGGTGGTTCGGCGTGGGACTTCCGTCGCCAGTACGACCGGCACAACTTGCTGTCGACGGAGCTGGGGTTGCGGGTCGCGGAGTTCTGCGAGGTCGGCACCGTGCTTGGGGAGAAGCTGTCGACCGCGGACCTGTTGTTCTGGTCGGGGCTGGGGCGGGCCGGGGTGTGCCCGGACAAGCGGGCGGCGGACTTGACGTTGGTCCGGTCGGACGGGTTGCGGATCGCGGTGGAGCTGACGGCGTCGGCCGGGCCGGACTTCGCGGGCAAGGTGCGCCGGTGGGGGCGGGCGTTGGCGGGCAACTCGTTGGCGTCGTCGGGGCTGGTGGTGCTGTTCGTGGAGGCGGCGCCGCCGGGGACTGGTGCCCGGGCGTCGACTCGTCAGCGTGCCGTGGTCGAGGAGGTCCGCAAGCAGGTCGCGAAGGTGGTGGCTGAGTTCCCCGGTTCGGGTGGGGACCGGGTGGCGTCGCGGATCGCGGTGGCCCGTTGGGAGGACTGGTTCCCGGGCGGCCATGAGGTGTCGCCGGGGTTCGTGTCGTTGGACGCGGTTCGTCCTACGGGACCGCCGCGGACCCCCGGGGGTAGTGAGTCGAGGTGGGAGCCGGTGTCGCTGCTGGACCCGTTCGACTTGGTGTTCGAACCGCACGACCCGGCGGGGATGACGGCGGTGGTCGGCAACGCGGGGATGTTGTTGGGGGTGCCTCACTGGTTGCGGTCGGCGGACCGGGCACCGTTGTTGTGGCCGTTGCTGATGGAGGACGCGGGGTTCGATGAGCTGCCGGTGTCGCCGCCGTCTCGGGTCGAGCGGTTCACCGGTGGTCGGGCGGCGTTGGCGTCGGGCGTGCCGGGGCTGACGACGGCACCGGACCGGATGCGGGTGGACATCCCGGGTTGGCCTGGGGCCGGGGTGTGAGTCGGGCCCGCGGTCAGGCGGGCGCGATGGTGCGCTTTCGTCGGGTCATGGCGACGGCGCGGCGGCGGGCCAGGTCGGTGACGTCGGCGGGGATGGTCGCGGCGAGCCGGTCGTGTGCGGGGTCTTCGAACACGATGGTCCATGCACCGTCGGTGTCGCGTGTCTCCTCCACGGGGGCGGCGCCTTTGAGCTCGACGTCGAACTCCATGCCGAGTTTCCACCGGGCGACCGCGATCGCGTACTGACGGGTGGCGGCGGTGGCCTGCTTGCGGCCGCGCTTCTTGGCGACCCATGCCTTGACGATGTACCGGCACGCGACTTCGGCGACGGCCCCGAGGAGCGGACCGCCGATCCACTGCAGCACCAGCAGCTGGTCCGGTGGCCCCATGGACATGCACGCGTCGGCTTCGCGCGGGCTGGTGGTGGTGCGGGCGCGCTCTTGTGGGGTGTGCTCTCGGGTGGTGAGGCCGACCGGCAGGCCCATTCCGGTGAGGAACTGCTCGAGCTCGGCGACCTGGGCGGGCCCGACCTTGCGCGGGTCTCCCGGGTGGAGCGGGTCGCCTGCGACGACGACCTTGTGCAGTTCGTGGCCCATGGTCGACATCATGCCGGTTCGAGGGTCGGTGCCGGCGGGTGCCGCACATCTGTCTTGTATGACGAGCGATCGCGCGGTGACGCGTTTGACCGGCTGGCTGCGGCGGGCGGTCCGGGGGCGCCGCCCTGCGGAGTACCCGCATGTGGATCTTGCGGTTGACCGTGACGGGCAGCGGTACACGACTCACACGTTCGCGACGTGGGCCGACCCGTGGTGCGGCGCGACCATTCTGACCCCGTCGGTGGTGCGCCGGTTGCAGGAGACGGGGCTGTTGCCGTTGACCCCGGTCGTGGTGGAAGGCCAGCGGTGAGCTCGCCGATGTTCGACGTCCCGGATCACCTGCTGATCCCGGTCGATGCTGCTGGTCGCGGCCCTCTGGACGAGGGTGACCCGGCGGTGGCCGGGGAGGTGTGCTGGTGCGCGGCCGGCCCGGCTTGCACGGTGGTCGCCCCGGTGGGGTGGCGCGGGTGAGCGCGCGGTGGGTGTTGCCGCACATCTGCAGGCCATGACCGACAACGATCTGACCGCCCCGGGGCCTGAGGTGCCTGCGGGCCACTGCACGCAGCACGCAGTGCACGACCCGGCGTGTCTGTCGTGTCATCGGGCTGCGGTGGACCTAGCGGTGGCGACCGGCCGACCACTGCCTGAGTTCCGGGACGAGGACATGCAGTTGCGTCGGGACCCGGACGTGGATCTCGCAGCGATGGATGCCGCGGTCGGGCGGGCCGTGTCGCGGCCGGTGCGTGACCGTTCGAGGTCCTCACTAGCGCAGGCATGGAGTGCGTGGCTCGACCTGGCCCTGGACCAGACCATCGACGACGGCAACGGCGGCGAGGAGTCGCTGCTCGGCTTCGTGCTGGCGACCAATCCGGACCTGCGCACCCGCCTCGGCGCGGTCCTGGCAGGGCACGCTGAGCGGCCGACGGTGGAGACCGAGGGTCACACCTGCCCGTCCTGCGGGTCCGCGGCTCACTGTCGCGTCGACGGGGCGGGCCGGGGCCACAGTGCCCCGGTCTCTCCTGACAGCGCACGTCTGCGGGAGGCGGTCGCGCGCCTGCGTCAGGACGTGGCCTCCGGCCCGTTCCAGCGCATCGACGGGTGGGTCCACGCGATCCCGCCCGACCGACTGGCGGACCTCCGGGCCGTGCTCGCAACGATGGCCAAGGGGGTGACGGAGGCGTCTCTGAGCGTGCTGGCTGAGTCGGACCGCACCGCCGGGCACCCGGGCGAGTGCATGGCCTGCCTGTCGGGCGACACGAACCACATCTGCCGACCCAACACGGTGGTCGCCGACAGCGCGGGGCTTCGGGAGCAGGTGCGTGAAGCCGTCTACCGCAACTCCTCCTACCTGCCCGGCGTGCAAGCGGACGAGCGGAACGTCGAGCAGATCACTGACGCCGTCCTCGCCGTCGTGGGCCGGGACCGCCGGGAGGTTGGCCGGTTCCTGCCTGACGGTCGCTACACGCTCGTGGTCGAGGCCGGTCGCGCACGCATCGACCAGCTGCCCGCGGCCGCTGAGGGGGCTCGAGCATGAGCGGCATGATGCTGCACGGCCTGGGTGACTGCACGCCTGAGCTGCACTGCGGATGCCTGAGCCCCGACGCCCCTGCCGCGGCGGGTGCCGATGGGGAGTTCGTGCGAGACGGCGTGTGCTTGCTGTGCGGGGGTGCAGTTCTCGACGGTGAGCACATCGACCTTGACCGTCACGTGGCGGAGGTCGAGCGGATCACGGCGGGCGCCACCGTCACGCAGTGGGGTGTGCAGGATGTGCGTGACGGCTGGGTGTGGACCGACCCGCGCGGCATGACCGAGGCCGACGCCCGCATGCGGCCCCCCGTCGTGTCTCGGCAGGTCACCGCGTGGACCGTCGTGGACGGGCCGACCGGGCAGGAGAAGTCCGATGGCTGACCGGATGACAGAGATCAACCTGCCCGGTGCGTGGGTCGGCATCGCCGAGCACGGACGAGTCGATCCGGAGCAGATGATCACCCAGGCGCGCGAGCAGGCGGCACGTGACCTGGCAGCCGCGCAGGCGGTCCTGGCAGCGGCCGACGAGGACTTCCGGATCACGACCTACGTCGGCGTCCACGTCCAGCGCGAGCTCGAGGTCATACAGCCGGGAGGCGCGAGCAGCGCTGACTCGCGCCCGCATGAGGACAGCCCGGTGACCGGGCAGCAGGGCGACACCGTGGCGGTGCCCGATGGGGCGGCGGGGCGCGGATGGGCGCGGGGCGTCATCGACGCTGTCGAAACTGCTCGCCGCACGGTCATCCTGCCGTTCGGGAAGCAGCCCTCCCAGCTCGAGGTGATCGTCCGCGAGGCAGAAGAGGACGCGCTGCTCGATGCCGTGCGTCAGACGGTCACCGACCCGAGGTGTGTCCACGGCATCGCCCTGGGTGACCTGTGCCAGTGGGCCGAGGAGCACGCCGGGCTGGTCATCGACGCGTGGCCGGACGGGGAGGAGACCCAGCCGGACCGGGATCCGGTCAGGGGCGTTGAGCTCGTCTGGCGCGACGGGAGGGGTTACCGGTGCCCCGAGTGCTCGCTGTTCGTCGCGGAGGTCCGATCGACGGACCCCGCGTACTGCCCCCGCTGTGTTCGCAGCACCCGGGAGGTGACGTCCGGTGGTTGAGCTTCGGCCGCTGCGCACGGTCACAGGGTCCTGGCTGGCTGAAGTTCGCGGCTCCCTGCTGGGTGGAGACACGTCACGACGAGTCCGCATGTGGCGTCTCGACCTCGACTGCGGCCACAAGGTCATGCGCTTCTGCCGGTACCCAGCCCGTCCCGACCGGGCTCGCGCGAACGGCTGGCACCCCCGACCCATCACCGACGTGCTCCCGGCACCGAAGCGGGCACGTTGCGATCAGTGCCCGCCACAAGAAGTAGCGCAGCGGTCGGACACTTCCACCGCACGCGAAGCGTGATTGTCACCCGAATAGGGGAATCGATGGAGGCCGAGTATGGCGTAGTCTCAGGCATTACGACTCTACGAGGAGGTAGGTTATGACCGCCCATCGTCGTGCTTCACTTGTCGCGCTGTGCGCACTCATGTCGACCGTTGTTGCTGCTGCCTTGGCGGTGCCCGCGAATGCGGATCGCCTTGAGAATCCTGAAGGTGACCGGGGTTCTGGCTATACCGTTCTGGGGGGAACGACCCAGAGTTTCGACCCCACGCGGTACGACTACGTCCCGCCTACCCCAACGCCAGCTAGCGGCGGCATGGTCACGCCGATGAGCGCGAACGGCTACCAGTTCCTTCCCGCCTTCAACTACACCGTCGGGGGCGCTACGATCCCGGTGCCCGGGTCGTACATCTACCACCGCATCGACGGATCTGGCCTCCAGATCACCGAGGAAGAGGGCTCGTGGGTCCCGATGGCCGCCTGGGCCTTCCAGCAGTGCAACGTCCGGTTCCACTTCCAGAACAGGTCGGGATCGACTATTTACTCCACTACCATCATGTCGGAGCAGACCGGCTGTATCTGGGGAACCACCACGCAGGTGTTCACGCCTGATCGCACAGTGAAGACGGGCCTCCAGTGCGCCCGGCTGTACGTCAGCGGCACGTACCGTGGAGAGCAGTGTCACAACATCTCCCCTTGAGGAGGAACGTGGAGCGGAGAGTCGTCCGATCGTTCGACATCGTGTGCCTAGCCGCCACGACCGCGCTCATCATCGCGAGTCTGAACGCCTTCCATGTGAGTGCCAGTTTCGCAGCTGCCGACGAGCCACAACTGAGCGCTGAGCGTTACGACGCGGGTCTGATGTGGGTAACGCTGGCGATCATCCCGCTGCTGATCAGCGGTGTCCGGGTCGTCACTCGCATGAGGACGAGGCGCTCAGATCCCGATGCGAAGTTGTGACGTCCGGCCGACGAAATTTCAGCACCTACGAAGAGGCGATGGTTCAACTGCGCCGGGAGAAGGTTGCCGACGAGTTGCTCGACTTGATCACGGGCCCGGAGCTGTTCACGGAGGTCGCCGCTGTCTTGCGGGAGCACCCGCTGGTGCGGATGGGGATGGAGCCGTCCGGGGTGATGAACGAACCGAGCCCCTGGGCGAGCCCCTGGGTGGCGTGGTGCACCCCTGAGTGAGGGTGGACCGCGGACCGGCACTACCTCAGCCACGCCGTCGAGGCCCACCGGGTTCACCAGGCCGGCGAGCTTCGCACGCGGCTCGGTGGGTGTGCCGCACATCTGTAGGCCATGAGCGATCAGAGCCCCAGCCCGACGGTCCCCGACAACCAGGGCGGGTGCGGGACCACCGGATGCGACATCGGCGTGGCTCACCCACGCTCCTGGCACACGAGCACCCCGGGCGGCGGTGGGACCACTTGGCCCCCGGTGGTCCCCGACAATGCGGGACTGGCTCGCGCGTTCTGGGAGGCGTGGATGGCCGCGGCAGGCGACGACTCGGCGTACCAGGCTCAGGCCGGGATTGACGCCGTCCTGGCCTCCCTCGGACTGACCGTGGTGGACGGGTCAGCCGGAACCGTCACGGTACGCGCAGGGGACTTGTCGGGCCGTCACGTCGGGATGCTCACCACCCTGCCCGGGCAGTTGGACCATGCGACGGGCACGTGGGTGGACACGACCGCGCCGGTCACGATGGTGCAGCACTGCAAGGACGGGCGGGTGAAGGTTCGCCGCCACCCCGACAGTCACGTCGACCACCTGTTCCGGCCTGACGAGATTGTCACCTTGGTGCTGGCGCTGTGAGCGTGTACGTGGACTCGGTGAACATCCGCGCCGACGTCCCGAACGGTCCCCGGACCGTGCGTGGTGTGTGGTGTCACATGACCGCGGACACCCGAGCCGAGCTCGACCAGATGGCGGACCGGATCGGCCTGCGCCGGTCGTGGATTCAGAACCCCGGCACGTGGGAGGAGCACTACGACCTGACCCAGTCCAAGCGACGCCTCGCCATCGCCGCCGGGGCAGTGGAAGTCGACGCTCGCCCGCACGAGCTCGAGGTGCTCGGACCGCGGCGCCGGGCGATGCAGGAGGCTGCACGAGCGATCAGCGCCGACTGACGCTCCCGGCCGGGGTGCCGCACATCTGCAGGCCATGACCGACTCCGCCGCCACCAACCACGAGATGCTCGCCGACCCGGACGTGCTCACCGCAGCGTTGGGGCGTCACGGTGTGGGGCAGGACCGTACCCCGGCGGACCTTCACGGTGACGTCCAGCACCTCCTGACCCCGGTCATCGGTCGGATTCGTCTGCAGACCGATCCCGACCTGTACGTGCTCGAGCGTCTTGAGCTGGCCGTCGCCCTGGCGAAGCTCGCCGGCGCGGCGCCGTGCGGGTCGTGTGCGCACCCGGACGTGTCCCACGTGCTGCGCGTCCCGTTCCCGTGCTCGGTGACCGGCTGTGCGTGTCCCGGGTACGTGACCGCGGGGGTGGATGGTGCCTGAAACCGAGTGGGAGCGGCGGCGACGCGAGGAGCGGATCACGAGGGCCGACGAGAAGTTCGAACGGTCCCGGCGGTGGCTTGGCCGACTACGCGAACGTGACGTTCCCGCCTTCAAGCGGGCGGTCGACGCCCAGTGGGACATCCGTGAGCACCGGCAGGTCCACAACCTGCCCGGCGGCGGCTACGAACAGCTGCACGTGGCGCTGAACGTCGCCAGGGAGACGTGGGCGACCCAGATCGAGGCTGCCTGCCAGGGGCAACCGGACCTGGACAGGCACACGGTCGCGGTGATCGTTGCGGGCCTGCGCTGCCCGTCGCGCCCGTACTGCACTGGTTGCCCGGCGTGCCAGACGGTCACTGCTCCGGCCCGCCCGAACGCCGAGGTGGTCTCGCGGTGCTGACCGGGACGGCTGGTGCCGCACATCGGGACGACATGAGCTCGCTCCCCCACCGCGTCACGGTGGTTGTCGTCGTCGCGCGGCCGCTGTCGTGGTTGTCGCGCGTCACGCGCACCCTGCGGTTCTGGTGCGCCCAGTGGGGTGCGTCGTCGATGCGCGCCACCGGGCTGCTGCCCTCAGATGACAGCGGTGCGAGCACGGTTTCGGACCACCCGGTCCGGGGCGATGAGGGTCGAGGAGGACGCGACGATGGCTGACGACACGGACGACGACGTCACGTACCAGTGGCGGGTGGTGTGGTTCCCGCCGGATGCCCCCACAACGGTGCGGACGGTCGACAGCGAGGAGAAGGCCAAGGTGGTGGCTGCTGCGGTCGAGGCGTTCGCGCCGCTGATCGAGCGTCGTGAGGTCGGCTCGTGGGAGGTGACGTGGAGCAGCGTCCAGTGAGCACGACGAGCGGTTCCGCCGACGGCGGGCATGTCGCGGAGATCAGGTTCTTCGCCGCGTGGAACCAGTGGCGTGCGAACTGCTCATGCGGTCAGACGCTCTCCTACGTGGAATCCCGTGAGGCCGCTCAGGCAGAGCACGAGCAGCACGAACGCCAGGCACTGGACGCCGGCGCCTGAAAGCTCGGTGCAGCGCCCGGCTTTGCCGCACATCTGCTGGGCATGAAGAGTGTCCAAGCCGCAGCCGTCGAGCTGCTCCGGAAGCACCGGGACGTGGTCGTTCGTCAGGATGCCAAACCGGGCCGTAGCGGGGTCGTCACCAACGAGCGCGCCTGCGAGGGGTGTGGACACAAGCTGTCGTGGCACTCGTGGCGCGACGACATGGCCGCACACCAGGTCGCGATGCTTGACGCCGCCGGGCTCCTGGCCGCCGAGGTGACCGCACCGTGAGCGACACACGACGACGCCCGAGCGCTGAGCTGGACGCGTCGCGGGATCATCCGATCCCGTACGCGAACGTGCGCGGTTGGTACGGCCAGAACGCCGCATGGCTCGCCTCGCGGTGTGCCGCTCTTGGCATCAAGGGGTACAGCGGGATGACCCGCCACCAGATGATCGAGGCGATCGTGGTCAGCGAGACCCGCAAGGCCCACCCCGAGGACTCTGATCGACCAGTCGCCTCCGCGGCCAGCACACGCCCCGACGCACCCAGGTGTGAGCACCCATGCGGCGCCCCCGGCGTGTTCCAGCTGACCGATGGCGGCGGGAGCGCGTGGCTGTCGTGCGGCCGCCATGTCGCCGGCCTCGTGCGCTTCCTGGGGCCGTGCACTGTTGAGGAGCGCGCATCGTGAGGCTGATCGCGAACACCGACGTCGTGGCCCGTCGCCCGTGGCCGGACGACGTCCACGTCCAGGGCGGTAAGCGTGGTCTGGTGTTCGTGCGCGGCACCGGCGACTCGTACACCACGGCGTTCGTGGAGGCCGCCCCCGGTGGGACGTTCCTGCGTGGGGAGGGCGCGACCGTCGAAGAGGCGGAGGACGCCTGCTGGGCGAAGTACCAGAAGGTGCTGGCTTGCGATGGCACGGGGCGCCCGCACGGCCCGTTCGAGCCGCGGCACTACGAGAACGGGTCGGGGTTCTGCACCCGTTGCGGGGCCTGGTTCACGAACGTGTGCGAACCGTCGCTGGAGGTGAAAGCCGAGCGGGCAGCGTGCGACGCGGTCATCGCCAAGTACGGCGAGGAGGTGCCCGGGTCGCGCTGGTGGTCCGGACTGGTCGCCGACCACAAGGCCGGGCTGCTGGCGATCTGGAACAAGGAGCCGGCACCGGAGCCCACCACGGTCCCGCCGACGATGGATGAGTACGAGGCGTGGCGGTCCGCCCGCGAAGAGGCGATGTCCGCGGGCCTGCCGTTGGGTGAGCTGTTCAACCTGCTGGACCGCCTCGACGGTGAGGGCGACAAGGAGGGCACGGACGATGGTGGGGCGTGAGTCGACCCCGGCGGAGCCGCAGCGGCGCGGCGCTGTCGTCGTGGACCGTGATGGGGACCGGTGGCGGCGCGGCAACACCCGGTGGAACTGCCTGGCTCCGGTGGATGGTGTGCGGGTCCTCCGAGTCGGACGCCTGCCCTGGTCCGCTCTTGTACGGATGTACGGGCCGTTGACCGTCGAGTACGACGGGACGTCGTGACCCTCGTCACCGGCCGGGCACACCGCTCACCCGTTCTGCGCATGGTCCTGGGTATGGCGAACAACTTCCGTGACGACCCCGGCCGGGCCGGGCAGAGCAACGAGGTCACCGACTGGTTGAACGGTCGCGGTGGAGTGATCCTGGCCGGCGTCGCGGCGATCATCGTGGTCTGGGCCGTGGTGTCCCAGTTCGTGGGTGCACCATGACCCGCGGTCAGGTGCTGTGGCGGCTAGCCCTCCTCGCGCTGTGCGTCGCCGTCGTGGTGTGGGGCGCCGTCACCCAGGTGGCCGGCTGATGACCCGCGGTCAGGTCCTCGGCCGCGCCGGCGCGAGCCTGGACAACGCGTCCTGGGCGAAGAACGACGCGGTCGCACGGGTCGGTAAGTCCGGTGAGATCAGGACCGCTGCGGTCCTGGATGAGCTCGCCCGGCGTGACCGTGGTCCGACGGTGATGCACGACCTGCGGATCCCGATCCCGGGGTTCACCGCCAACGTGGACCACGTGGTGGTGTCGGGCCGGTCGGTGCAGCTGGTGGACACGAAGGTGTGGCGTCCGGGGTTCTACTGGACGGTCGGTGGCCGCACGTTCCGTGGCTTGTCCCGGTTCGCGCCGGCGGACAAGAAGACGATGCCGATGGCCGTGGACGCGATCACCCGGTTCCTGGCCGCCCGTGGCGTGAGTGCCACGGTGGGGCGCCCGCTGCTGGTGGTGTGGCCGTCGTCGACGCGCGCCGTCTCGAGCTTCTGGGCGATGGTCTCCCCCGGTGCCCGAGTGGTGGACGGTGCCCGGTTCGCGTCGCGCGCGCGACGCCTGGTCGGGACGAAGCCTGCCGCGCCCGACGTCGTGGCCGCCTTGGCGTCCCTGGTGAACGGGCTCGCCGCCCGCGCCGCACCCATCCACCGGCCGGGGCTGTTGTTGGAACCCGGCGGCCTGGACCCGTTCAACTTCTGACCGACTGACCCTGGAGGTGTCCGTGGCTGCTCGACGCGGACCGAACGTTCCCGCACAGTCCTACGCCGGTGTGATCGTCGCCGTCGCAGTGGGCGGTGCGGTCGCGGCCACCTGGTTCGGGTACCCCGGCCTGGTGGTGGTGTGGCTCGGGCTGGTCGTGGCCGGGTGGTTGGAGCCAAACCATGTGTTCACCGGGAAGAAGGACCAGCGGGGGTTCCCCACACCGGCGCACCCCGGTGAGCAGAAGGCCATGAACACGTACCGGTTCTGGGCGGACCTGCGGTGGCGGTTGCTGTGCCCGACGGTGGACTGGCTTCCCGGGTGGCCGGTCCTGGGGTCGTGGCTGGCTGGGGTCGGCGCCGCCTTGGCGGTGTCGTTCATCCCGGTGGACGGTGTCCTGCCCGGCCAGCAGCCGGTCGGGCTGCCGGGGTGGTCGGTGTACGTGAACATGGGTGCCGCGTTCGTGGTGGTGGCGCAGGTGATGGCGTCGCGGCGGCGCACGGTCGCTGAGGACGACCAGTGCCCCGGGGCCAGGCTGGACGCGTTGCGACTGCTGGTCGCGGACCGCAAGCACACGATCGGGCTGGTCGCTGCGACGGTCGCGGTTGCGGGTGTGGTCGTGTACGTCGCGGTGAGCCTGGTGCCGCAGCGGATCACGGTGACCGGCCCGGTGGGCCAGCTCAGCCCGTGGCTGTTCCCGGTGCTGGCGGGGCTGCTGGCCGTCGGGGCGGTCGTGGGGCACCCGTGGCAGGTGGCTGCGTTGGCGCAGTGGCGTGAGCTGGTGCAGGTGCGCCGCGAGTGGGCACCGCGGTGGCAGGCGCTGAAGCAGGACCCGGCCCCGTTCCTCGTCGAGCACCGGCAGGTCGGTGCGGCGACGGTGGACACGTTCGACGCACCACCGTCGGTGGGGGCCGCGTTCTTCTACACGTTGGGCGCGAAGATCACCCCGACGTTGGGGGCGAACATGCGGGTCGCGGTCCTGGAGGTCCCGAACACTGACGGGCAGGGTCAGCCTGTGCCGGGCACGGCGCACCCGCTGCGGTTCGAGGTCGTGATGTGGCCGGCTGACCAGGTGCCGGACATCGCCGCACCGGGCACTGACCCTGCGGTGGCGGAGCTGATGGTCCGGTGCGCGATGGCGTGGGCGTGCGACGGGCTCGGGTACGCCCGGTTCATCCTGACCGGGTGCGACCTGGTCACCACCCCGCAGTCCCCGTGCGTGTGGGCCACCCAGTGGGTGTCGAGCTCAGCGGTCCCGTTCGCCCACATCCGTACGGCGCTGCTTGGGGACGTGTCGGCCGGCGCGGGCACGGGGGCGCTGGCTGATCACCGGGCTATGGGCGGTGCCGGGTTGCTGTTCGTCGGTGCGGTGCTGGACGAGCAGGTCGAGTTCGACGACGGGTCGGGGGTCACCCCTGAGTCGGTCGCGTGGATCGCGGAGGAGGACGAGTGGCGTGGACGGTGGGCCGCGACCCTGAAGCAGGGCGTGAACGCCCCGGTCCCGCAGCAGGCGGTGAAGGCGACCGCGGAGCTCGCTGACGGCACGGTGGTGCACTACCAGCCGTTCGTGACCCTGTCCGGTGAGGACCCCGCCCAGTTCATGACCGGTCTGGAGGGGAAGCTCGCGGCGACGATCCCCGGGTCGGCCCCGTTCATGTCGATCGCCTGGTTCACGACCCGTGGCACTGACCGGATGGGTGAACGGCACGCCCAGGCGTTCACGGTGGCGTACTCGGCCAGCGCGGTCCCGTCGTTGTCGGCTTTGGCCCCGACCAGGTCGGAGGCCCCCCGTTGGGTGATCGCCGGGCACATGAACGACGCGTTCACCGCGGCCCGCATGGCCCGCCCGGAGGTGTTGGCCGTCCAGTGCCTGACGGCTCCGGCGTCCAGGGAGCACATCTGGCAGGTGTCGTTGCGCCTGTACGGAGGGTTCACGCTCTCGGACGTGCGTGGCGCGCAGCAACGCCTGCGGACTGCGTTGGGCACCGCGTGGTTGCGGGTCGCACCGTCCGAGGAGGGGTGTGTGATCTTCGCCGGCGGCGAGCCGCGGCGGGTGAAGCTGGCCCGTCCGAGCAGGGACACGTCCCGGTTGGTGGCTCTGGACTGGGAGCAGGCGTGGCTGGACTCGAAGGTGTCGGGGGTCGGTGGTCTGGTCCCGACTCTCACGGGGGTGGACCACCTGCCGAAGAACGAGGCCGTGCAGGTGCTCGACTTCGACCTGCCGGCGGGGCTGTCGGTTGCTGACGTCAAGGGGGCGACGGAGAAGCTGAAGACCGCGACCGGTAACGCGTTCGTCGACGTGCGCCCTGGGGTGAACGGTGCGTCGACGGTGCGGCTGCTGGTGTGTGAGGTCAATCCTCTTCCGGACAAGGCCCCCTACGACTTCGAGGAGGTCGACCGGTCCACGGGCATCCCATTCGCGACCGGCATCGACGGGGACAGCATCGCGTACAACCCGCGGGTGGACCCTCACCTGCTGGTGGCGGGTGCTTCCGGTGGTGGTAAGTCGGTGACGCTGCAGGCGATCTTGTACGGGGCGCTCGTGCGCGGGTGGGACGTGCACGTGGCCGACCCGACGAAGGGTGCGGCGGACTTCCGGTTCGCTGAACCGTACGCCCGGGCTGTGACGGTGGACGCGTTCGAGGCCGCGGCGATGATGAAGGCGGTGTACGCGGAGGTCGTGCGTCGTAAGAACCTGAACTCCGAGCACGGTGTGGGCAACTACCGGGACCTGCCGGAGGATGTCCGGCCGGGGCACATGCTGGTGATGATCGACGAGTTCACGTCGCTGATGGGTGCCGACCCGGTGCCCAAGCCGTCGGACGACCCGACGATGGACCACGAACGTGACCTGATCGTGGCGTCGAACCAGGCGAAGACCGAGATCGGTGTGTACGCCGGCAAGTGCGCCCGGGAGGCCCGGTCGGCGGGTCTGACGTTGGTCCTGGCGACGCAGAAGCTGTCCGCGAAGCTGCTGGACACGATCCCTGGCGCGGGTGACCTGAAGGTGAACCTGTCGCGGATGCTGCTGGGCAAGGCGACCAACGGTGACCGCATGTCGGCGTTGCGGGCCCCGTTCGAGGCGCCGGACCTGGGGGACGGGGTGCCTCCGGGGCGCGGGTTGTGGGAGACGACCGAGGGTGCGGCGAAGGTGATGCAGGGCTGGTACGACCCGCGTGAGCAGGCGTTGCTGGCCGAGCAGCTCGCGGAGCGGTTGGAGCCGTTGGCTGCGGACCGGAAGCTGGACCTGGCCCCGTTCTTGACGAAGCTGCCCGAGCCGGGCGGCGGTGACCTCGGGGTGGCGCCGGCGGCACCGGTGGTGGTGGAGCTCGACGATCTGGAGCTGTCGATGGACGACCTGTTGGGTGCGGTCGATGACGCTGCGGCGGGCGGGGATGAGCCGATGCCGCAGTGGGCGGAGGCGTTCGCGGCCGTCGTCGAAGAGGGCGGGGCTGCCGACCCGGAGGTGCTGCCCGATGGGGTTGGGGTCGGGGGCCCGGCTGGTGGCGGCCTGGTGCTTGTGGGTGGCGGGGTAGTGCTGCCGGAGCAGGTTGCGGGGCTCGGCGCGGTGGTGGACGTGGACGGTTTGCCGGCCGGGTCGGGTGAGCGTCTGGGGTGGGGGAAGCTGGAGGCGGTCGTCGATTGGGTGGCGTCGCGGCCCGAGGTTCGCCGTGTGGTGTGGGTCGATCCGGACCTTGATCTGGCCGATGACCTGGATGTGAAGCACAGCGAGACCGTCTCGGACGTGCTGGTCGACCTCGGTGTGGACCAGCTGCTGGTCGTCCCGCAGCACGGTGGCCTGTCGGGTGCGCAGTCGTCCGAGATGGTGACGTTCCTGACCGGGCGAGGCGAAGAGGACCCATCCGTGGCAGACGAGCCGGCGTCGAGCGGACCTGACGCGCTGGAGCTCGAGGTGCCCGAGGACCAGCCGCCGCCAGCGGTGGTGGGACGGCCGGGGTTGCTGGCCCCGGTGCCTGACGAATGGTGACCGCCTGGATGGGCCACTCCCCTACCGGCCCCGAGCTTGGCGGCCCTGCCGTGTGGGTGCTCGGTGGCCTGCTTCACCGCACCGACGGGCCCGCGGTCCAGTACGCCGACGGGGGTGTGGAGTGGTGGTGGCGTGGACGGTTGCACCGTGACGACGGACCGGCGGTGACCACAGCGGACGGGCAGTCGCGCTGGTACGAGACCGGGCTGCTGCACCGCACCGACGGGCCAGCGGTCATCAGCGCGGCCGGTGATGAGGAGTGGTACCGGTACGGGCGGCGTCACCGTGTCGGCGGTCCCGCGCTGACGCACGTGTCGGGGCGTCGCGAGCACTGGGTCGACGGCCGGTTCGCGCACACGGCGCAGGCGTACCGGGACCTGGTCGCCCGGTGGCACGCCGAGCAGGCCGAGCACGAGCACTGTGTCGGCTGCCTCGTGTGCCACGGTGCACCCGCACCCACAGCCCGCGGACCGGTCACGGTAGAGGCTGGGCGGGCATGGGCCGCTTAGCCGCACATCCACCAGGCATGAGCAAGCACCAGCCGCCCCGCGTCCCCGCCGGCACCCCCGCAGGGGGTCGGTTCGCCCCGACCGCCCGAGCCGAGCCGGACGTCACCGTGCCCGGCTGTGACCGCGACACTGCGGCGACCCGGGTCGAGGAGCTGTTGGTGCTTGAGCACGCGGTCGGTTTGGACTCCGAGCAGATCGGTCACCACATCGGTGACATCGACGAGGCCGCCGCACTGTCCGCCCGTGCGGCCCTCGACCTGGGTGACGGTGCCGAACCGGAGGCCCGATTCGTGGCTGCGGCACGTGCCGCGATCCTCGAGGAGGTCGGGGAACCGGATGCCACCACACGCAGGTGGACGGGGCAGAACGTGTACTGGACGGACGAGCTGTCGAGCGTGTGTGAAGCCGTGGTCGACGCGGTCAACGACGAGCAGGCCACGGGCCGGGCCGCGTGAAGGCCCGTTGCCCGCACATCCACCGGACATGAGCATCCAGAACCGCCAGCCCGCCGGTCTCCCGACCGGTGGTCAGTTCACCACCGGTCCCCGCCAAGAGCCGGCCTTCGCGCTCGACGATGTGTCGTGGGGCGGTGAGGACCCGACGTTCGACCCGGACGACCCGCACGACGCCGAGGCGATCGGCCGGGAGATGGAAGCGGCCGCGGCTGGTTCGCAGCTCCCGGCCGACCTGTCCGGGGCGGACCGGTACGAGCTGGCCGCGCTGCGGGGGCAGGTGCAGGAGAGGCTCGACGGTGCACGTCGCACGCTCGATGTGGCCGCGAACACCGGTGACGTCCCCGCGGCGGAGCAGGCGGAGCGGGACATGGTGGCGGCCTTGGCCGACCTGAACCGTGTCTCGGAGGCGGCCCTGGTCGGGCGCATGTCCCGCGACGTCATGACCGTGGAGCAGCGGGAGGCGTTCGACGGTGTGTTCCGGCACGCCTACGACTTCGGGGTCACGAACGCCGGCGGGTTGGTGCTCGCGGACCTGGACGAAGCGGAGGAGTTCGCCTCGTACGTCGCGCACCAGCTGACCGTGCAGGACTTCGACGTGTCGTCGCTGCACCTTCCGTCGATGCTGAAGGACTTCGATCGCGAACGGGCCGGGGTCCTCGCGATGCGTGTGGCGGACGGTCCGGACGAGGCTGCGGTGGTCAAGGATCTGGCGTCCCGGGCCGGTGCACGCCAGCCGCGCGGGCGACGCGGCCGGGGTGTGGACGTGGCAGGGTTCGCGCACCGGCTGCATCTGGTGGGGTTCTACGTCGAGCGTTCCGTGGACTCCGCTGGTGTCGTTCACCGGCTCACCGGCGGACGCCCCACGGAGCCGACCCAGGCGGGTGCGGCATGAGCGGGCACCGTTTCCGCGTCGCAGCCGGCGCACCGGACGGAGGCCAGTTCGTGAGCACATCCAGGGCGGAGACGGGCACGTCGCTGCAGGCGGTGCCGGACAGCCCGGACCTGTTCGGGCCGCACGGGTCCCACGTTGTCGCCCTGCTGGACCGGGTGGCCGTACTGACCGAGGAGCAGAAGGTGGCGCTGGTCGGTCAGGCACCGGCGGTGTCGACCAACGAGCTCGGTGCGCCGGTCATCTTGTGCCCGGGGGCGGACACGGTCCGCTACCTGGGGCTGATCCGCTACAGGGGCTTGACCCGTGACCCGCGCTCGAGTCCGCGCCTACGTCCACTGGCCGGGCAGGTCGACGCTGCACTGGGCGCGACGGACCGGGTGGTTCGTGGGTTGTCGCGTGCGTCGGCGGAGGCGGTCCGGGACTCGGTGGTTGCCACGGTGCTTCGTGGGCGGGTGCACGCGGTCGCGTACGAGACGTTGACCCGTGCAGTGCGCTTGTCCTTGGGGCGGATCCACCCCGATGACGGACCCGTGCACCGGTAGGTCGCGAGGGGCACCAGGGTCTCCCGCACATCCACCAGGCATGAGCACACACGTCCCGGCCCGTCAGCCCGCAGGTGTCCCCGTCGGGGGCCAGTTCGCGACCACCGCCCGGTCTGAGACCGGCACCGGTCTGCTCCCGGAGCGTCCACCCCTGAGCGCGAGGTCCCGCGGGGTGTTCACCGTCGTCGACGCGACCGTCGAGGAGCTCCCGAGCGACACCCCGGGCGTGACGCGCACGAAGTTCCACCTGGCCGGGCGCCCGCACGTGACTGCCGCGTCCGGGACTGCCGCGGCCCGCATGCAGCGCGCCGAGCAGACCGACACCCTGTCGAACAAGCTCGACTACCTCGCCGACAAGTCCGCGAAGACGACCGTCCTGGTTCGCACCAGGAACGGTGACGTGCAGGCCCGGGAGGGGACGTTGTTCCGCAACGGGGACTCGATCGGCCTGGTGAACAAGGGCGATCGGTCCGGGAAGGGCATCTGGTTGGTCGACCCGCGCAAGCCCACCGGCCTGCAGGTCCTCGGGGTCGAGCAGGGGTACGGCCGTCAGGAGGCCCTGGCGGACCGCTACTGGGGTCACGTCGAGAAGGTGCCGCAGACCGAGCCGGCCACGTTCGACGACCTTCCCGTTGTCGAGGGGTACGACGAGCCGCCGTCACAGGTCGCCGCGGTGTACGTGTTCACCCACCCGGGGTTCGACGACGGCCAGGACGGGCGTGGGTCGTTGTTCTTCGTGACCGACTTCCAGCCGGGTGACGGCGGCAGCGGCCCGGACGGGCAGGGTGTGGTCAACGGGTACGGGGTGTACTCCCCCGACTCGGGTCTGGAGTCCGAGCACGGGTCGATGTACGCCTCTCAGCTGGCCCGGTGGGGTGGTCGGGTAACCGGGTATCGGCCCGGTGCGCACACGTTCCGTGACGTGATGGGGCTGGCGAAGGTCGCCGACGCGTACGGGGACGGCGACATCGAGCAGGTGTGGGAGTCAGTTCGCGACGCCAGCAACTGAGCTCCGGGTTTCTCACGCCCACGGGCACGGTTCGATCTTGTTGCGCATATCGACCGGCTTGTGCGAATCTGCCGACACGCCCTCGGCGACTGCGCGCGCAGCGGATAGGGGCCGTCGTCAACCGGCGACGGTCTCCGCTCGCGCGTGGGAGGTCGAAGTGGAGATCGTCGTCTTTGCGATGGTGGTGCTCCTGCTGCTGGTCCAGTCGGTCAACGGCGGACGGCGGGGCTGAAGGGTGGGCCAGGGCGACGACTCTGGCCCACCCCGCGCCGCACATCCACAGTCCATGAACACGACACAGCCCCGCCAGCCCAGCGGGATGCCCGCCGGTGGTCAGTACGCCACCAACCCGCGCCAGGAGGCCGCGACCGAGCTCGTGAGCCGCGGTGTCGAGTCCCGGCACCCCATGCCCGGGCTGATCGCCCTGTCGCCTGCGACCCGCAGGGTGCTCGGAGCGATCGAGTACGCCGGTGGGCGCCCGTACCTGGTCGGCGGGTGTGTTCGGGACGCCATCCTGGAGCCGGGCAGCCCACCGAAGGACGTCGACATCGAGGTGTACGGCACCGATCTCGACTCGCTGACCCATGAGTTGTCCCGTGTCGGGTACGTCGACGACGTCGGCGCCGACTTCGAGGTGCTGAAGCTGCGCACTGGCGGTGAGGACTTCGACATCGCCCTGCCCCGTCGGGAGGTCAAGACCGGTGCCGGGCACCGCGGGTTCGAGGTCGTCGCCGACCCGTTCGGCTCATTGGTGGAGGCGTCGGGACGGCGCGACTTCACCATCAACACGCTCATGTTCGACCCCCGCACCGGTGAGGTCGTCGACTGCTGGGGTGGCCTGAGCGACCTGGAGGCGGGGGTCCTTCGGCACACCACTGATGCGTTCGCGGAGGACCCGCTGCGGGTGCTGCGCGGGGTCCAGTTCGCCGCCCGGTTCGGGATGGCCATGGACCCGGGCACCGCCAAGATGTGCCGGTCCCTGGCCGGTGAGTACGCCACGGTGGCGAAGGAGCGGGTGTGGACCGAGTGGCACAAGCTCGCCACCAAGGGCCGGTACCCGTCCAAGGGGCTCGAGGTGCTGGCCCAGACCGGTTGGGAGGACCACTACCCTCAGCTCGCGGTGCTGCACGGCGTCCCTCAGGACCCGCACTGGCACCCCGAAGGTGACGTCCACGTGCACACCGGGCTCGCGGCGGACAAGGCCAGCCAGCTCGCCGACCAGGCAGGGTTGAGCGGTGACGACCGGGCCGTAGTGGTGCTCGCGACGATGCTCCACGACGTCGGCAAGCACACCCACACCAGCATCTCGGTCGACCACCAGGGGCAGACACGTATCTCATCGGCCGGTCACGCCGACGCCGGGGTGGGACCAGCCGGGGCGTTCCTGCGCTCGATCGACGCACCCAGGCACATCCGTGACCGGGTTCTGCCGTTGGTGCGGGAGCACATGGCCGCCACCGGGAACGACGACCCGTCCGCGTCCGCGGTGCGCAGGCTCGCCCGTCGTCTGCAGCCGGCCACGATCCGCGAGTGGGCGATGGTCGTGGAGGCGGACAAGGGTGGTCGCGGCGCCGGGTCCCGTCCCGGTGGCACCGGCCGGTGGCTCCAGGTGGCTGCCGAGCTGGGTGCTGAACGCGCACCGGTGCGGTCGCTGCTGCGCGGTGAGCACCTCATCGCCGCGGGAATGACCCCTGGCCCGGCGTTCGCCCCGATCATCAGGGACGCCCAGGCAGCACAGGACGACGGCGAGTTCGTCGACGAGGCCGGCGCGGTCCGATGGTTGCGCATGCGGCTGATCCGGTGAGCTCGAGTGCCCCCGCACATCACCGGGTCATGGGAACACAGTCACGGCAGCCGGCCGGCATCCGGACCGGTGGACAGTTCATGACCGAGGTCAGGGCGGAGAGCGCGACGACACTGGTAGACGTCGATGACACCGATGAGGACGACGACCGTTGCTCGCAGTGCGGTGGTGACCTGTCCGACGGCGAGGGGTACGACGGCCTGTGCGGCGCGTGCGCTGACGCCGCCGAAGCGGAGGGTCGGTGGGGGGACCCCGACGATGACGACTGAACTGACCAGGAGAGGTGGATGGCATGGGTGAGACCCGTTCCCGCAAGCCGCAGGGGCAGCCGGCCGGTGGGCAGTTCGCCACCGAGGCGCACTCCGAGGCGGACGTCCAGCTGCACGCACCGGCGGACCCCTCCATCGAGGTGTCCGTGCCGAACCCCGACGACCCGTTCGAGATCCCGATCTACGAGGGCCCCGCGGCCGGGGCGAGCTCCCGCCTGGTGCCGGGTTCGTACGCCGCGTACGGGATGGACGGTGACCAGACTCCGTACCTGCTGACCATCCCGGACCCCGGTGCGATCGAGTGGTCCGGGGACCTGACCGCAGGGCGTCTGGCGCTGGTCGACGGGCACGCGGTGACGATGACGATGAGCAACGGCGGGGACGACCCGGATGACGCGACAGCGCCCCGGACCGTCACCGTCGACGGCCCTGTGGCCGGCCAGGTGTACTACTCATTCGACGACGCGGCCTGGCGCGCGTTCCACAAGGACGGGCCGATGGTGCTGGAGGACACCGAGGACGCGGCGGTGCGTGCCCTGGTGTCAGCGGCGGCCCGCAAGGGCTGACCTCACGGGGCGTGCCGCACATCTGTCCGCAGCGGGACGACGCCATGACGTCCCCCACGCGACGGGAGCGAACGATCATGCCCACATTCACCTGCAAGTGCGGCGAGTTCGACTACCCGCTGGAGGACACCGAGGACGAGTCGGTCTGGTGCCCCTGCGGGCTGCGGATCGACCAGCAGCGGGAGATCGCCCAGCTCGTCGCGTCCACCCAGTAGGCGACCAGGACCGCAGCACCACGGCCGGTTCTGCGCATGGTCTCGGGGGACAGACGACCCTGTGAACTGGAGGTCCGCCGCGTGTGGAGGCATCTCTCGGATCTCGCCGCTCCACTCCTCGCCGTGTGCGTCTCCGCATGGGCTGTGGCCCGCCTCACCCGGGGACCGTACGCGGTGCGTTCGGCCCGCGCTCTTCTCGAGGTTGCGAATCTGATGGACGACTCGGACGCGAGAGTCGCCTTGCAGCAGGAAGCCGTCCGCAGGCTCGCGCCTGCGATCCGACCTCGGGCTGTCCGGCGCCGTTGGGCAATCGCTCTTACAGCCGTTCCGCTGGTGTCCGTGGCAATCACGATCGCAGGCCCACTCGCGTGGTCCGTGCACCGCGAGACTTCGTGGTGGCGTGCATCGGTTCTGGCTTGGCGTGACCCGGTCGCATGGATCGGTCCCGGCTTGCTGGTGCTGCTGTTTACTGCGCTCGTGCTCGCTGGACGCTTCGGATCGCGACGTCGTCCCGCGCAACCAGCGTCGATTCTGCGCATGGTCCCAAGTGACGACGACACCGGCGAACAGGGTGGGCATGGCCAGCACGAGCTCCATCGAGCGGATCAGCATCAAGCTGCCGCCCGGGTTCGACCCCGCCCGGCACCACGGCGCACTGGTCAAGCTCATCGCCCAGAAGCACGGTGACGGATTCGAGATCCAGCACATCGACCCGGCCGAACACGTGGCCGTCGCCACCCGGCAGGTCGCGATCACCGAGGTCACCGCAGCCCAGAAGACGACCAACTCCTTCGAGGTGCGTCTGGCTCGAGGTACCAAGCCCGCCGACGGGGGCAAGGTCGCCGCGAAGCTCGAGGACCAGAACCCCGGGTACTACCTGACCGGGTTCGAACCGTTCCTCGGCAAGGCCACCCTGACCAAGATGACCGACCCACAAGCACGGTGCCGTGGTGCGGTCGCCGTCGCACTGTCCGTCAAGCCGTGGGACGTCCAGGTCACCCCACGCCCCGACGGTGGGTTCCACCTCGGCCTGCCCCGGACGTACGTGCCGTCCAAGCACGACGACAAGCTCGCCGAAGTCGCCACCGTCGTCGTCGGACGGGAAGGCTGGTACGTCGACGTCAACACCCAGAAGCTCACCGCTGAGATGATCCCGTCGGACCCGCCCACCTTCCCTGAGGTGCTGCCGACCCCGATGAAGTCCCTCGGCGGGGACCCGGACCGCACCCCCATCGGGTTGAAGCTGCCACCGCCAGGTGCCGAACGGGGCGAACCGATCCTGATCGACTGGACCGCGTCCGCGCACGCCATGATCGCCGGCACCCCCGGGTCCGGGAAGTCCGTCACCTTGAACGCGATCGTGGGTGACGCGTTGGCGTCCGGGTCCGAGCTGGTGATCGTCGACGACCCCGCGAAGGCCGTCGACTTCCTGTGGTGCAAGGACTTCGTGCGTGACGGTGGGTGGGGGTGCGACTCGGACCGTGCCGCCGTCGCCGCGCTGGCGTTGGTGTACGAGGAGGGGCAGCGTCGCGCGAAGCGTCTGGCCGAGTCAGGTCACGTGAACTGGCTGGACATGCCCACCGGGCAGCGGTTCACCCCCATCCTGGTGATCGTCGACGAGGTGTCCGCGCTGCTGGTCACCGACAAGGTCCCGTCCGGGGTGCCGAAGTCCCACCCGCTGGTGCAGGAGATCATCGAGGGCAACCTGATGAAGGTCACCCTCGGGTCGTACCTGTCGAAGATCATCGCCGAGCTCCGGTTCGTCGGGATCCGCATGGTCATCTCCACGCAGGTCACCAACGCGACCACCGGTGTCCCCCCGTCGCTGAAGGCGAAGATCGGGCACAAGGTGCTGCAGGGCGCGAACCCGTCCCGTTCGGCCCGCATGCAGGCGTTCTCCGA
This sequence comes from uncultured Actinotalea sp., assembly GCA_964416715.1. GTDB lineage: Bacteria > Actinomycetota > Actinomycetes > Actinomycetales > Cellulomonadaceae > Actinotalea. The sequence continues at coordinate 27,767 of CAYQFJ010000015.1, forward strand.
CGAGACCGCAGTGCCTGTGGTCCCGGAGAACGTCAGGTCTGGCGGTCGGCGGGCCCGAGGTGTCGGTGCAGCGGACCTCGAGGGTGAGGCGCCCAGCGTCTACAAGAGCTTCTTCGCGTCCACTGACGACTACCGGTCGTTCCTGGAGCGCCGTGGAGCGCGCGTGTCGTCTCGTCCGGCTCCGACCGCTTCGGAGATCGCCCGGCTCACCCCGTCGCTCGATGACGAGGCTGATGACGACCGACCGGCGTCACGGTTGGATGCTGGTGGGTTCGGCGCACCTGACGGTCGGGACGCCCGTGAGCCGCGTCTTCGGGGTGCTGCGGCGGCTGCCCACCAGCTGCGGGTCGAGGAGCAGGCCGCGGCACGGGCCACGGGTGGGTGAGGCGCGGTGGCGTCGACGGCACCAGTTGGTTGGCAGCCTTTCGGCTCTGACCTGCACAGGGAGAGTGTGAAGCTGAAGATGCCGTACCCCGCGCTGGTGGGCCTGCACGGACCTCTCGGGTCCGGTCGGGCGACTGTTGCTGCGCACCTGTGCGAGGCGCACGACTTCCGGTCGTACGCGATCGGTGACCCGGTGCGGGTGCTGCTGTACGGGTTGGACCCGTTGCTGCCCGACTCGACGTCGTTGCGCACGCGGATCGACACCGAGGGGTGGCCGGCGGCGATCCGCCACCGCATCCACGGCCCCGAGGTGAACCGACTCCTGGACGCGGTGCGCAGCGACGTGCTGCCCGGGATGTTCGGGCCGGACGTGTGGCTGCGCCGTCTGATGGACACGTCACAGGCGGATGCGACACTGCTCGGCCCAGCACCGGTGGTGGTCAGTGACGTGCAGAGCGTCGAGGAGGCCACGTGGGTGCGGAATCTGGGTGGGGTGGTCTGGCGCATCGAACGGCCCCAACACACCACGACGAACACGCTGCCGGGCGACCTGGTCGACGCGGTCGTCAAGAACGACGCCACCGAGCTCGCGTTGACCCGCCGGGTCGACCGGGCCTTGGCGGGGGTCCCCCGCCACCAGGACGCCCCCGCGGCGTAGAGGGAGATCACGATGTCCACTGTTCAGACGCTCGCTTCGGGTGCACCGGTCGGTGAGCACCCGGTGTCGCCGACCGGCACCCCGTACCGGTACGCGCTGGTGCGCGGTGACGTGACCACGTTCTCCGACAGCCTGTCGGACCTGGTCGGGGCGATCATCCCCGGCTACTCGTCGAGCATCGACGACGAGGCGGCGCTGCTGGCGCGGTGGCAGTGCGCCGCACGGACCGCGACGGACCTGCAGCAGCTGTTCGCCACGGGTGAGGGCCTCGACCCTGCCGGTGAGTCGGAGGAGGTGCTGACGGTCCTGTTCACGGACCGGGCGCTGGTTGCCCCGATGGGCCTGGTCGGACCGGTCTGGTCCCACCGTGTACCGCTAGTGGTGTTGGCCACCGACTACGAGCCGTTCACGAACGTGCCGCGCCCTAGCGGGAACGTCCGGTTCATCGACTCGTCGACCGAGCGGGCGTTCCTCCGGTCCCTGGCTGACCTGGGTGTGTGCCACTTCTTCACCCAAGACCCGGTGCTCGTTGGTGGGGTGGACCTGTGAGGAGCCGGGGGCGGGTGGTCGGGTCGACCCCGAACGGTACCGGCCGGTCGCTGGTGTCCCGGGAGTTCGCCGCACTCCACATGGAAGCCCTCTCCGGGCTGTCCGATGGAGGGGTGGCCCAGTCCCGGGAGGTCGCCTACCGGTGCATGGCTGGGCACGACCTGACGATCCGCTTCGCCGTGGAGGCTGCGGTCCCCCGGCTGTGGGAGTGCCAGGTGCACCGGGTGCCGGCGCCGCTGGTGGACCCGGCGGTCGTCGAGGCCGGTGGTGGGGCGGTCGGCGACCCGGAGGTCCCGCGGGTCCGCGAGCAGAAGTCGCACTGGGAGCGGCTGCTGGAGCGACGCACGATCCCGGAGCTGGAGGTGCTACTCGAGGAGCGTCTGGCGCTGCTGCGCGCACGCCGCGGCGAGGCGCCCACCGGTCAAGACGAGGTCGCGTGATCACCCACCGGTGATGCGCCGCCCACTACCCTGAGCCGACACCACGGGGACGGGAATGACGACGACTAACAAGCTGGACGTACTGCTCGCGAAGGTGGTTGAGCCGCGGCTGCGGGCTGAGCTGACGGCCGAAGTGGCGGCGTTGCGGTCCACGAAACGCTTCGGGCTGGTGTTCGAGGAGCACCTGCCCGAGACGGTGCGTCTACCGCAGGCGCAGGTTCGGCGAGGAGTCACCGTTCAGCACCGCGACGCCCCCGACGGTCCACTGCTGTCGGTGACACGCGTGAAGGATGGCGTGGCACGGCTGGTCGACGCGGACGGTGTCGAGTCGAGCGAGGACGTCGCGAACCTGGTGGTGGTGCGCACCTTCGGTCAGCCAATCCACCCCGGTCTGGAGTTGCTCGAGCAGATCGAACGCGGACCGGTCGACGCACCCCATCACCTGGTCATCAACGCCGAGAACCACCACGCCCTGGAGATGCTGCGGTTTACCCACCGTGGTGCCGTGGACGTGATCTATATCGACCCGCCCTACAACACCGGCAACGAGTTCGTGTACAACGACAAACGGGTCGGAGCCGACGACGCGTTCCGTCACTCCAAGTGGCTCTCGTTCATGGACCGCCGCCTGCGCCTGGCCCGGCCCCTACTCAAGCCGACCGGGGTCATCATCGTGGCGATCGGTGACGACGAGCACGCCCACCTGCGGCTGCTGATGGACCAGGTGTTCGGGGCCCGGAACTTCATCTCCGACGTCGTTTGGCAAGGCGGCCGGAAGAACGACTCCAGGTACGTGTCCAACGGCGCGGACTACATGCTGATCTACGCGCGAGACGATGAGGCGCTTCAGGGGGCTGGAACGCGCTGGCGCGAGAAGAAGCCCGGTGTAGAGGAGGCTCTTGCCGCCGCATCGCGCATCTGGGACGAGGCCGGCGGGGATCATGGTGAAGCCACACGCCATTGGCGTGCCTGGCTGAAGGAGTTCAAGCGCGGAGGGACGTCGTCGGACGCGGTCACCCGATTCGTCAGCCTTGATGGCGAAGGTCGCCCAGTCCGAACGGACGCCGATCTTCGGAGCCCCAACCCGAGACCGAACCTGCAGTACGACCTGATGCACCCCGTCACCGGGAAACCGGTGCGTCGACACCCGAACGGTTGGCGCTACTCGCGCGACACGATGACCGAGATGATCCGGCGAGGGCTCGTGTCCTTCGGGCCGGACCACACGACCGGCGCGGGAGGTGTGTCCTACCTCGACACGATGGACACGCAGGTCGCGGAGTCCGTATTCGTGCGAGACAGGAACCCCTCGGGCAGACACCTTCGGGACCTCCTCGGTGAGGCGAGGTTCCAGAACCCGAAGGATCACAACGTCCTGATGCGTTGGATCGGCCTGGTCACCCAGTCCAACCCCGACGCCGTCGTCCTCGACTTCTTCGCCGGCTCCGGCTCGACCGCGGAGGCGGTGCTGCGCCTGAACGCCGGTGACGGGGGCCGTCGCCAGTCCGTCGTCGTGACGAACAACGAGGTGGACGCGAAGACCGCGAAGTCGCTGAGCAAGAAGGGGCTGCGGCCGGGAGACGACGAGTGGGAAGCGGCCGGGATCTTCCACCACGTGACCAAGCCCCGCGTGTCGACGGTGGTCACCGGCAAGCGCCAGGACGGGTCGACGTACTCCGAAGGGCTCGACGCCAACGTCACGTTCGCGCAGATGACCTACCAGGATCCGGACAGGGTCTCCCTGGGGATGGCGTTCACCGCGGTGGCACCGCTGCTGTGGGCCAAGGCCGGCGCCATCGGCCCCGTGATCGACGCGCCGACCCCCGGGTTCGCCTGCCCGGACGGAGCGACATACGCCGTGCTGTTCGATGTCGGAGCTTGGGCCGGTCTGGTCAACCATCTGGAAGTCCATCCGGATGTGCGCACCGTGTTCGTCGTGACCGACTCCGACGCGGCCTACCGGCAGGTCACCTCCGAGCTGCCCACGGGTCTGAACGTGCACCGCCTGTACGCCGACTACCTGATGAACTTCGAGATCAACATCGACACCGGGGAGGGGGCGCTGTGAGGTTCGAGCTCGTCGACTACCAGGACCAGGCCAGCACCGACATCGTCGCCGAGATCCTCGACGCCGCCGACGCGTACGCCCGTCGCGGCCGGGTCGGTGCCGTGTCCCTGGCTGCCCCCACCGGTGCCGGGAAGACCGTGATGGCGGCTGCGGTGATCGAACGGCTCCTGCACGGGTACGACGGGGTGCCGCCGAACCCAGACTTGACGGTGCTGTGGATCACGGACAACCCGTCACTGAATGCCCAGACGCAGATGAAGATCGCAGCCGCGTCGGACAGGCTCGACCTGCTCAACCTGATCACCGTGGACCACACCGTGCAGGACGCTGTGCTCGAGCCGGGCACCGTGTACTTCCTGAACACCCAGAAGCTGGGCCGCGGTGCGCGCACCTTCCGGGCCGGGGATCACCGCGAGCATGACCTGTGGGACATCATCGGGTCCACGATCCGCGCACGCGGGAAGGACTTCCTGCTCGTCATCGATGAAGCCCACCGTGGGACGGGCACGTCCGCCTCGGACACGGCCGACCAGACGATCCTCGCCCGGCTCATCCACGGCACCGGGCAGACCGGTGTGCCCGCCCCGGTGGTACTGGGCATCACCGCCACCCCACAGAGGTTCATGGACACCATCGGCGCGGCCCGTGGTGTCGTCCCGGTCGTCGTGGACCCGGAGGACGTGCGCCGGTCCGGGCTGGTGAAGGCCGACGTGGCCGTGAACAACCCCCGGGAGTCTCAGCCGTCGGATACCACGCTGGTGGAGCTCGCCACCGAACAGCTCGGCGTGTACACCGACCGGTGGGCTGCGTACGCCCGGTCCCAGGGGGAACCGCCGGTGGTGCCGGTCATGGTCGTTCAGCTGCCGCCGGCGGCACCGGACGCCAAGGTCGCCGCGGTCATCGACACGATCCAGACGGTGAACCCCGACCTGAAGGGTCCAGCGTTGGCGCACGCGCTTCAGGACCACGCGGCGGCCACGTTCGGGTCCCACACGGTCCGCTACCTGGCCCCGGAACGCATCCAGGACGACCCGCACGTGCGTGTGGTGCTCTTCAAGGAGGCACTGACGACCGGGTGGGACTGCCCACGGGCCGAGGTGATGGTGTCGTTGCGGTCGGCGCAGGACGACACGTACATCACCCAGATCATCGGCCGCATGGTGCGCACACCCCTTGCCCGTCAACCGCAGTCGGACGGGTTCTTGGACTCGGTGCAGGTGCATCTGCCGCACTTCGATCACGCCGCGGTGGATCGGGTCATCGACCGGCTCCGCACCGGGGACGACTCGGTCACGTCTCGGGTGGTGGTGAACCCGGTCCAGCTCGAACGGAACCCCGCCGTTCCTGCCGCTGCTTTCGACGCGGTCGAAGCGATCCCGTCGTACACGCGTCCGGGCGCGACGTTCCGCAACGAGGTTGCCCGGTTGAACCGTATGGCGACGCTGCTCGACGGCAACGAGATCCTGAGCGGGGCGACGGGTGTGGCGCGGGACGTCGTGATCGCGCACCTGTCGGCGGAGCTGTCCCGGCTGCACGACCAGGTTGCGGCCACCAGCGCCGACTACGAGCAGATCGACTTCCGGACCCGCAGCGTGGACTGGCTGACCGGGCAGGTCGTGTCGACCAGTGACGGGTCCCGTCGCGCCTCTGTGCGGAACGTCGACGACCTGTTCCGTTCAGCGTGCCGAAGGTTGGGGGACGCGGCGGGCCCGTGGATGCTGCAGCACTTGGTGGCGACGGGTGGTGGCGGTGCGGACGTGCACGAGCTGAAGCTGCGGGTGGCGGCCTTGGCTGCGCAGCCGGGAGTGCGGGACCGGCTGGACGACGTCGCAGGGTCGTTGGTGGCGGAGTGGAATCGGGCTCACCGGGGTGCGGTCGCAGACCTGCCGGACGCGGTCCGGGCCAAGTTCGACACGATCCTCGAGGCCAGCACGGAGCCGGTGCTCGTGTCCCCGATCCTTCCGGAGCGTGGCCGCCCGGCAGAACCTTGCGACCAGTCGTGGCCCAAGCACATGTACGCCGGGCCGGACGGGCTGTTCCCGCAGGAGCTCAACACGTGGGAGCAGCGCACTCTGGGGTGGGTGCTGGACGGGCCCGACACGGTGGCGTGGTACCGGAATCCCACTGGTGGTAAGCACACGTTGGCGGTGCCGTGGTCCACGGCCGACGGGGTGGCGAAGACTCTCTACCCGGACTTCCTGGTGGTGCGTCGTAGTGGTGAACGGCTGGTCGTCGACGTGCTCGACCCGCACGACCCTTCCCGGTCGGACACGGTCGACAAGTGGTCGGCGCTGGCCGGGTTCGCCACGAAGCACGCCGACGCGTTCGGGAAGGTGCTGGCGCTGATCGTCGATGACGCCGACACCTTGGTGGCAGTGGACTTGCGTTCACCGGTGGTTGCCTCAGCCCTGGGCCGGTCCGCCGGAGAGTCCGGTGTGCGCATGGTCTTCAGTGAGTACGGGTTCAGGCCCTGACTGAGCCGGCGTCGATCACGAGGAGACCTGCGAAGTGAACCGTCAGTACGAGGACCTGCTGCGGACCGTGCTGGAGACCGGCACCGCGAAGTCCGACCGCACCGGGACGGGCACCCGCAGCGTCTTCGGTCACCAGCTCCGGTACGACCTGAGCGAGGGCTTCCCGCTGATCACGACCAAGCGCGTGCACCTGCGCTCGATCGTCTACGAGCTGCTGTGGTTCCTGCGCGGGGACTCCAACGCCCGCTGGT
>CAYQFJ010000016.1:0-33726 GCA_964416715.1 uncultured Actinotalea sp.
GAAGGGCGCCGGCGTGTTCTGGTCCCTCGCCCAGGCAAACCCGGACCGCCAGTTCCTCGCCGTGAAGGGCGGGTACGGCAACCAGGACATCCGGGACCTGCCCAACGTGGAGGTCGTCCCCCACGGCGACCTCGAGGCCGTGTGGCCCCGGACGGGCATCCTCCTGGTCCCGTCGGTGCATGAGTCGTACTCCATGGCCGCTGTGGAGGCCGCCACCCGGGGCATCCCCGCGATCGCCTCCGACCTGCCGGGGGTCCGGGAAGCCCTCGGACATGGGGCCCGATACGTCACCAGGGACTGGCAGAGCGCCCTCGACGACGTCACCACCCACTGGGACGACTACTCCACGGACGCCCTGATCCACCAGGCCTGCACCAACCAACCCGCCGAGCTCGACCGGGCGGCAGACCTCATCGAGGGACTTTCCGCGTGACAGAACCCGTGACACGGTCCGGCGGACACTCCCGGCATGGCCAGATCCCCGGACGGGTCCGAACCCAGGACCCACACCGTGCACGTCCGCATCACCCCCGCGGGCATGCGCGCCCTCGACCGGTTACGCGGCCGCCAGACCCGGTCGGCGTACATCCGGTCCCTGCTCGCCGCTGAAGCCCGACGGAGGGAGCCCCGATGAACCCCGACTGTGCGGCAGGCAAGCACAAGGCCTGCGCCGGCGACGCCTGGGACGACTTCGCCGACGGCCGCGTCCAGTGCTCTTGCCCGTGCCACAGCCCTTCCCCCACCGCCACCGGCCGCGAGACACTGGGCGCATGAACGAGGAGATCATCGGGCGCACGGTGGCGGAGATCGACGACATGGTCAGGGCGACGGTGCACCTCGTACCGGACCGATGGCTCCCGTGGGAGCTCAAGACGGACACGCTGTCGCTCGAGTACGAGGACTACCAGTTTCCCATCGACGAGTTGACCGACTCCGCCCACGCACTCGACTGGATCTACCAGATCGCGGCCAAGAGCTGGGCGGACGACCGGGTGATCGCTGGTCTCATCCGTGCAATCCACGACATCCACGACCCGCAGGCGAACATCTGCTCGTTCAGGGCCGATCGCAAGTCCACCCGCGCACAGGTGCAGGCGCGTGTCCGCGCCGCCATCCGCGAGTACAAGATCCCGGCGACGCCGACCACCCAGGCCGACTAGTTCCCCTCCCCAGCGCTCTTCCGCCTGAGCAACCTGTACGGAAGGCTGCGACCCGTGACCGTCCTGTCAGCCGCCCTGGGTGCGGTCGGTCTCGGACTGATCACCGCCTGGGCCCTCGACCACAGACGGTGACACCCCCACCCTGATCCTGACTACTGCTGGGTCTGCACCCCTCAGGGCACGGAGCGGGGGTGACGGCGCAAGCGGCCAAGGGCACCCGCCGTGCGGGCAGTCCCGGACAGCCGGCCCAGTCCCGCTGCAGGGTAGGGGAGTTCGGCCGTCCCCGCCGGTCCCATAAGCCGGAGATCGCTGGTTCGAATCCAGCTCCTGCAACCACGTGACACCCCCAGGCACACCATCAGCCGCATGAGCCCCGGCCCCGGCGATAACGCACCACAGAACCCCACACCATGTGGGAAGTGCGGCCAACCCCATGACAGGTGCGCCGCGCACCGCAAGTCCGACGGGCAACCCTGCACGCAGCGGGCGATGCATGGGCAGCGGGTGTGCAAGGTGCACGGGGGCATGGCCGGGCAGAACCGTCGTGCTGCGGCGCGTCGCCGTGCTGAGGCTGTGGCGGAGAAGGCTGTGTCGACGCTGGGTCTGCAGGTGGACGTGTCGCCCACGGAGGCCCTGTTGGAGGAGGTGCGGTGGACGGCCGGGCATGTGCAGTGGTTGCGCGCCCGGGTGCAGGAGCTCGGGGTGGAGTCCACCGATCTTGATGGCAGCGGCACGCGTCACGGGCTGGTGTGGGGCACGCAGAAGGTCGTGGACAAGCAGTCCGGTGAGTCCCCTGGCACCGACACGACGGAGGCCTCCGGCCCGTCCGTCTGGTACGAGCTGTATGCCCGGGAACGCCAGCACCTGGTCACTGTGTGCACGGCGGCGTTGAAGGCCGGGGTGGAGGAACGCAGGGTGCGTCTGGCGGAGTCTCAGGGTGAGGCTGTCGCGGGGGCTATCCGGGCGATCCTGGCCGAGTTGGGGTTGAACCGGGAGCAGCAGGCGCGGGTGTCTGAGGTGGTGCCCCGTCAGCTGCGGCTTCTGGCCGGCGGCGCGGTGTGAGCCGGGAGGGCCAGAACCAGTGGTACTCCCGTTCCTCATCCAGAAGGAACTTGTGGGAGCCCAGGATCCCGAGAAACCAGCCGGACATCGACAAGATCCAGCCCGGAGTTCGGAGCCAGGTCCAGTCTGAGAAGTATCCCAGCAGTACCACTGAGAGCCCCACCCACACCACCCAGAAGCCGAGCCCTAGTGCACCTTGGGGGCGGCGTCGTTCGGCCGACATGGCGAGCCAGTACACCCGCTCATCGATGCTGTCAGCGAGTCGGAGGCGAGCCGTGCCGGGCGGCAGCGCGTTCAAGATCTCGATGTCTTGCCGGATCCGGTCCCGTTCGCTTGGACCACGTCGCGCGACGATCCACGACAGAGACGTGATCACGACCGTGACCAGGACCGACCCGAGTGCAATCCACTGTCCGGCGTCCACCCCGGCAGGCTATCGATGACGGACCTGGACTGGGTCGAACACGCCGCCCGCCTGTTCGAACCCCCGCCGCCCCCCAGGTGGGCCACCCCGGGGGACCTCGCCCGACACCTCGACCCCCGCACGGTGCAGACCCCCGCCCTGGACCTGATCGACCGCGCCCTCGTCGAGGCGTACAACACCCCCGACGCCCGCCTGATCATCTCCATGCCCCCACAGGAAGGGAAGTCCCAACGCGCCTCGAGACGGTTCCCCCTGTGGGCACTCACACAGAACCCCAACCTACGCGTCGCGATCGGGTCCTACGAGCTCGGTGTGGCCCGCCGGTGGGGCCGGTCCATCCGCGACGACATCACCGGGAACCTCCCCGACCTGGACCTGCGGATCCGCGAAGACGTGTCCGCCCAGCACGAATGGCAACTCGCCGGACACGACGGTGGCGTGTACTCCGCCGGCGTCGGCGGTGCCCTCACCGGCCGCCCCGTCGACCTGATGATCATCGACGACCCCGTGAAGGACCGCGAGCAGGCCGACTCCCCCACCTACCGGGAACGCGTGTGGGACTGGTGGACCGAGACCGTCCGCACCCGCCTCGCCCCCGGCGCACCCGTGGTCCTGATCATGACCCGGTGGCACGAGGACGACCTCGCCGGCCGGCTCCTCAAGCAGGACGGGGACACGTGGACGGTCCTGTCGATCCCTGCCCAGGCCGAGACCGACGACGACCCGCTGGGCCGCGAAGTCGGCGAGTTCATGATCTCCGCCCGCGGCCGCACCCAGGAACAGTGGGAGGACATCAAGGCCGCCGCACCGTCCCGCACGTGGGCGGCCCTGTACCAGCAGCGCCCCGCCCCGATCGAAGGTGCCGTGTGGAAGGCCCCCTGGATCGACCTCAACCGGATGCGCACCGGCGACTACCAGACCCTCGCCCGTGTCGTGGTGGCGGTGGACCCGGCCGCGAAGTCCAAGGCCACCAGCGACATGACCGGCATCGTCGTCGCCGGCCTGGATGGCAACGGCCACGGGTGGGTCCTGGACGACCGCACCCTGAAGGGCACCCCCCAGGAGTGGGCGATGGCCGCGTGGGACGCCCTCCTGGACTGGCACGCCGGGGAGCTCGTGGTGGAGGACAACCAGGGCGGGGAGATGGTGCAGGAAGTCATGCGGACCGCGTGGATCGCCGTCAAGGGCCGCCGCCGGGTGCAGCAGCTCGCCCCCCGGGTCACACCGGTGACGTCCACGACGTCGAAACGCACCCGTGCGGAGTCGGTGGCCGCGTACTACGAGACCGGGCGGGTGCACCACGCCGCGGACGGCACCGACCGGCTGTTCAAGCTCGAGGACCAGATGCTGACCTGGACCGGTGACGGCCAGTCCCCGGACCGGATCGACGCGCTCGTGCACGCCCTGACCGTGCTGTTCCTGCCGAAGCACTCGGCCGCTGCGGTGGCCCCGGCCCCGCGCCGGTGGGGCACCCGCACCCGCTGACCCCCGTGGCGGGCGGATTCTGTGTGACACCCGGGACCCCACGATCAGGCCAAGCCCGACGCCCGCCGACCCGAGGGGACACAACCGGTGCGACCGCACATCCACGACACGTGGGCACCACTGGCCTACGTCCCCGAGCTCGACGTGTCCGAGAACTCCCGGCCCCCCGGTTCGCACACGTGGGTGGACAACTACGACGCCCGCCGGCTCGCCGCCTACCGGATCCTCGCGGCCTACGCGGACAACATCCGCCGGTTCTACCTCCCGGACCACACGTGGGACTCCCGAGTCGAGAACGTCGACGGGCTGATCCGCGTGCACAGGGCCGAAGCCTCCCAGTACCGGGAGTACGGCGACCCGGCCCTGATCGTGGACACCGCCCGGGCACTGATCCTGGGTGACGACCAGTCGGTCGAGTTCCCCGACGCCGAGGACGACGAGCCCACGGACCTGGAGAAGTGGGTACTGGACTGGGCGCGGAAGGAACGCCTCACCCAGAAGCTGCTGCAGGGCGAAGCCAACTCGGTCGGCCTGGGGGACGGGGTGTACGTGCTGGGCGCCGACCCGGAGAAGCGCCGCCCCCGCCTGCGCGTGTACGACCCGGGGTTCTACTTCCCCGACACGGTCACCCACGTGGACGGGTGGCTCGACGACGACTACCCGCCGATCGTGCACATCGCCTGGGAGGAAGAGCGCGACGGGGTGACGTGGGTGAGGCGCCACACGTGGCAGATGCGCCGCCTGGAGCAGCCACGGTCCACCGCCTGGGGTGCTGGGGCCGCGCAGTGGGCGTGCTGGTACCGGGTGATGGACTACCGGCTGGACCGGTTGCGGGACAACGCGACCGTGTACTCCCCGGAGCTCTCCCGCGACCCGTTCGTGGTGCAGGACTGGACGGACCTGCAGGTCGACTTCATTCCCGTGGTGCATGTCCCGAACACGCCCGAGGAGTGGGGGGCCTCGGTGTTGATGCGGGTGGGGCAGATCCTCGACGACATCAACGCCACGGACTCCGACCTTGCCACTGGGTCGCAGACCGCGGCGTCTCCCACGTTGGTCACGACCGGGCCCGCCGTTCAGGGTCTGACCGGTGCCCCGGGGGAGCACCTGGGCCTCGAGTCGGGGTCGGCGTCGTGGCTGGACACGTCGAAGAACCTCGTCGCCCTCACCGGCTACGTCACGTCCCTCCTGGACCGTCTGGCGGTCAACACCCGCCTCGCTCAGGCGCTCCTGGGTCGGGTGCAACCCAACGACGTGCCCAGCGGGTACGCCCTCGCCCTGGGGTTCCACCCCGCCAGGCAGCTGATGCGGGAGGCCCGCACCGTCCGGGACGAGAAGTACCCGCTCCTGCTGAAGTTCGCGGTGCGGATGGCCATGGCCGCCGGGTGGTTGCCCCGCGGGGAAGTGCCGGACATGCGCCTGTCCCTGGGTGCCTCCCTCCCAGCGGACCTGCCCACCGCTGTGGATACGGTGAAGGACCTGCTGCCGGTGCAGGGGATCTCCACCGCGACGGCCGTGCGGGTGCTGGTGCAGGCCGGGCTTCCGATCGAGGACGCCGAAGCCGAGGTCACGGCGATCAAGCAGGAGTCGTACGACGCGGCGGTGAAGCTGTTCGAAGCCACCGGGAACAGTGCGGCCGCGGCGGCCATGCTCGGCGTCGACCCGGCGGCCGTCCCGGTCCTCCCGACACAGCTCGAGCAGTGACCGGGCCGTGTCGGTGCGGTGCACCCACCGACCCGAGGGGGCTGTGCGGGCACTGCGACTACCCGGACCGGTGCGGGCGCCGGTGTGCGCACTGTAAGGAACGTGACCGGTACTGCGAGGTCTGCCACGCCAAGCACCTGACGCCGGCGGATGCGTGGGAGTGCGTGCGGCGCTGCCGTCTGCGTGAACGGGAGGCCCGGGGGTGACCGTCACGTTCACTGTGCACACGGTCATGCCCGCGTCCACCCCCGGGTGGGTCCGTGTCGTGGTCCACGACACCGTGGAGGACCTGCGTGCCGCCGCCACGGCGTACGCGCGGCGCAACGGGGACACCGACAAGGACCACTCCGACACCATGGCGTGCTTCCAGGGCCGGGAGTTCCGTGTGCGCGTAGGCGACGACCAGAACGTGGATCAACCGGCCGGCCGGTACGCGGGGGTCATCCGCCTCCTGCCTGAGCAGGGTGTCGCGACCTTGGCGCATGAGGTCACGCACGCTGCTGTGGCGATGTACTACCGGCAGCACGCCGCCGAGCTGGCGATCGACCGGCCTATGTCTGATGAGGAGGTCCTGTGCTACACGGTCGGGGACCTCGTCGGCGGCATCACCACCGAACTGAAGGCCCGGGGGGTGTGGCCGTGATCAAGACCGACCCGGCCCAGCACGGTGGCGGCCGCCGCAAGCCCTACACGTGGGCCGGGGTGCGGCGTCTGCTGTGCTCGGTCGCGGGGGGCGACCCTGACGCCGAGGTGAAGATCGCGGCGTACCGGGCGGAGGTGGAAGCCGACATCGGCCGGCCGCTCGAGCGATGAGGGTGGGACTGCCCTAGGTCCCCGCGATCTGGGAGATCGCCACAGCGGTCTGAGGGGCGTTCGCCAGCCATGCGACGGCTGCGGGCACAAAGTACTTGTCCCGAACCTTCTCCCACCGTGTCGGCTCGTCGGACCGGCTCTCAGCGGCCTGGACGGCAACCCACAGTAGGTGGATGGCTTCCTTGAGCTCGAACTGTCCGGTCGTCTCGTACAGGCTCATGCAGCGGCGGATCTCCGCCGTGAGCGTCCCCAGGTACGTGCGAAGTTCCGAGGGAATGGAGGCGTCGTGTGTGAGCAGCCGCTCCACGTCGTCAGCGAGTTCACCGGCCCACGGGAGAAGCTCGCGCGGGACAGGCGGATCCTGGGACTGGAGGATGTCCGCAAGGATGACTAGCGCATCCCACATTCCCCCGTTGAAGGGGCGTTGTCCCGTTCCAGGGTCGGTCCAACCGTGCGGGTGCGAGAGGACCGCGTCTACCCACGCCGGAAAGTGTCGACGGTACGGTTCCACGGCCCGTCCCTGGGCTTCGAGGTGGTCGATCTCCCGGGAGAGCTGATCCAGGGCCAGCATCGCGTCGATATGCGACCGGCGAGCCTTCCGCTTCGCGTTCCCGGACAGGCCGCGCACCTGCTGCGCGCGCCCCTCGCGATTCCACCCTGTGAACAGGTCGAGCAGTTGCTGTGCCGGGTTCCCCATGGCCGTGAACCTACCGCGCCGTCGATTCCGCGTGACAGACCCGGTCTCATCCTGTGCGGGTCAAGCCCCGACCCCCTGAGGGAGACCCTTCGATGCGTACCCGTACCCGCCTGATCACCCGCCGCGCTGTCACCGGCCGCGAGGAGGACCCCAAGCCCAAGGACCCCGACGCCACGGCGCGGTTCACCCAGGCCGACCTCGACCGGGTCGCGGCCGAGCAGAAGGCCCGCGGGGAACGCGAAGCCCGCAAGGCCGCCGAGGAGGCCCTGAAGGAGAAGCTCGGCGACGGGGTCACCCTGGACGACCTCGTGGCTCTGCACAAGGCCGCCTCCGACGCCGAGGAAGCCCTGAAGACGGACGCGCAGAAGGACCGGGAGGCCGCTGCCGCGGACCGTGCCGCCGCCGCGAAGGAGAAGGCCGACGCGGCCAAGGAGCTCCACAGGGCGCACATCACCGCGGCCCTGACCGCGGCGGGCGCACCGGAGGCCGCGCACGCCGTCATCACCGTCCCCGTGGAGGTTGGTGCCACCAAGGACGAGATCAAGGCCGCGGTCGAGAAGCTGAAGACCGACCTGCCCGGCCTGTTCACCGGCACCCAGACCTCACCGTCCGGTGACCCGGGCAAGGGCCCGAACAACAAGAAGCAAGCGGCCGGGACGTTCGGTGAGGCCGGGATCGCCGAGTTCGACCGGCGTTTCCCCAAGTCCGCCTGAGACCAGGGGTGGGGGCGTCAACACCCGCCCGGCACGGCTCCACCTGATCACCGGGTGAAGGCCGCTCGGGGGTTCACATGCCGGGTCTCCTTGCCCCTGCCATGAGCGCGACCTGCGCCCCCACCCTGCTTCACGAGGAGCAGTCATGCGCGTGTACATCGCCGGGCCGATGCGTGGCCTGCCGGAGTTCAACTTCCCCGCGTTCGACGAGGCCGCGGCCCCGTTGCGTGCTGCCGGGCATGAGGTGTTCTCTCCCGCCGACCACGACCGGTCCACCGGGTTCGACCCCACAGGATTGAGCGGGAACGAACCACTCACCGACCTCGGGTTCGACCTGCGGGCCGCCCTGAACACCGACCTCGAGTGGATCACCACCCAAGCGGACGCCGTGTTCCTCCTGGACGGGTGGGAGAGCTCGTCCGGGGCCAGGGCCGAGCTCGCCGCCGCCGCCGCGCTGGGGTTGCTGGCCCGCACCTGGGATGGGGAGTGGCAGCCGGCGTCCGTGTACGTCGACCGGCTCCACGAGGTCGGGGCCCCGTCCGGTGAGGTTCGGGTCACGTCCACCACCGGGGGGCAGAAGGGGCAGAAGACCGCCCGGTTCGACCTCATCCCCGCCGGGCCGTTGTGGGCGGTCGCCGAGCTGTACGGGCGCGGCGCCGCGAAGTACGAGGACCGGAACTGGGAGAAGGGCTACGACTGGTCCCTGTCCTTTGCGGCGCTGCAGCGGCACGCCTGGTCGTTCTGGGCCGGGCAGGACACCGACCCGGAGACCGGTCTGCCCCACATGGCGTCGGTGATCTTCCACGCCATGGCGCTCATCGAGTTCGCCACGACCCACCCGGGGTTCGATGACCGACCGAAGGGCGTGTGACAGACCCCCTCTCATGATGCGTGCACACCCCGATGGGGTGACGCCGACCACGGGCTGTAAGCGGTGGACCGACCCTGTGGGTCAGGCCATGCACGTACACATCGAGACACCGGAGGTCAGCAATGGTCACCATTGCCCCCCAGTCCAGTGACCCGGGTTGGGTCACGGACGACCCGTCGTGGCTCGGCTCGGCCCACGGCACGGACGCCACCGAGACCGGCACCGTCGACACCTCGCTCTTCACCGCGGGCACGCACTACCCGGACGGGTACCTCCCCTCGGGGACCCCGCTGGGGAAGGTCACCGCGACCGGCCTGTACGGCCCGTACACGCCCGGTGACGACCCGGCCGGCCTGGGGACCCTCGTCGGGTTCCTCGTCGCGCCGCGTGCTGTCGCCTCGGCTTCTCAGCGCATCGCCGTGGGCATCCTGACCCACGGTCGCGTGGTCGAGGCCAACCTGCCCACTTCCGCCCTCGACGCGAACGGCAAGACGGACGTCGCCGGTCGCATCCGGTTCGTCTGAGAGGACCTGACCCATGAGCGAGATCCTCTTCGAGGCACTCCCCCCGGCCGACGCGACCGCGTTCGCACGTGCTCTGGCCGCCCGGGAGACCGACCCCCTGACCGGGGTTCTGCCGAACCGGAACATCGACGGGTTCCGCACCCGATCGACCCGGGTGTCCCGGACGACCACGGCCGCGAAGTTCCGGTCGTTCGACGCCGAGACCCCGATCGGGAAGCGCCCGGTCGCCGCGCAGGTCTCCCAGCTCGAGCTTGCGCCCCTGGGGCAGAAGCTCCCGCTGCGCGAGTCCGAGATCCTGGCCCGCTACCTGGCGGACAACGGCGACCTGGACGCTGTGATCGCGGCCCTGTACGACGACACTGAGAACAACGTGGCGTCGATCCTCAACCGGGCCCTGCAGCTGCGTGGGGAGTTCCTGTTCTCCGGTGCGATCAGCATCGAGGAGAACGGGTTCATCCAGGAGGCTGACTTCAGCCTGGCCGCGGACCACAACCTGTCCGTGGGTGACCTGGACACCGCGTGGGACTCCGACGGGGCCAACGCGATCGACGACGAGCTGAACTGGATCGAGAAGGTCCAGGAGGACTCCGGGGAGACCGTGACCGCTCTGGTGACGTCCTCGAAGGTCGCCCGTCAGCTCCTGACGAACGGCCAGTACGTCAACGTCGTCGGTGCCACGGTGGACCGGGTCACCCCGGCTCAGGTGACGCAGATCCGGGAGGCGTTCAACCTGCCTCCGATCGTGATCTGCGACGCGAAGGTCGGCGGGACCCGGGTCACCCCGGACGACAAGGTCGCCCTGGTCACCTCCACGGTGGGGGAGTTCCAGTGGGGCGACACGGTCGAGGGCCTGGAGCTCCTGGGCTCGAAGGCTGTGGAGTCCGCGTCGGTGCACGCTCCGAAGATCGTGGCGTCGGCGTGGAAGACCACCGACCCGGTGAACCTGTGGTCGAAGGCCAACTCCACGGGCCTGGTCGTGGCCGGCGACATCAACGGCCTCTTCGTGGCTCAGGTCCTCGCCGGGACCAGCGAGTCCTGACCGGACACACCGGCCCCCACTCCGCGCACAAGGTGGGGTGGGGGCCGGTGTCACACCCGGGGAGGGTGAATGGCTGAGTACGGGCGGGCCGCGTTGCGTGAGGACGTCGACCTCGTCGTCTCCCAGGGTGCCGACAACGACTGGGCGTTCCGGTACGGGGTGAAGGACTCCCCGGACGATGCGGAGTTCACGTACCCGGACCTGACCGCTGAGGGGTGGGATGCCAGGGCGCAGTTCCGCGCCCGCCCCGGTAGTGACCCGTGGGTGACGTTCACGACCACCCTGGTGGACTCGTCGGGCATCACTCTGGCTGCTGATGGGTGGATCTACGTGCACCTGCACCACACCGTGACCGAGGCGGAGGCGTGGAACTCCCCGGCCCGCGCTGTGGGTGTGTGGGACCTCGAGCTGGTGAAGCCCACGGGTGAGGTCGTCAGGGCCGTGATGGGCGCTGTGCGGGTGTCGGCGGATGTGACGCGCGATGAGTGAGGTCGTCGAGGTCCCCGACATCCCCGTTGAGACCGTCGACGTCGCGGTTGTGGTGGGTTCCCCTGGCCCGAGGGGCGACACCGGGCCCGCCGGCGACACCGGTCCTGAGGGGCCGCAGGGCCCCCAGGGTGACGATGGTCCGCAGGGGCCCGCTGGTGAGGCCGGACCGGAGGGCCCGTCGGCGTACGACGTGGCCGTGGCGGAAGGCTTCGAGGGCGACGAGGCCGCGTGGTTGGCCACGCTGGTCGGACCCGCGGGCCCTGCCGGCGCGGACGGATCCGACGGCGCGCCGGGTGCCGACGGTGCACCTGGGGCCGACGGCGCGCCCGGTGCTGATGGGGACTCCGCGTACGAGCTGGCCGTCGCCGAGGGGTTCGAGGGCACGCTCGAGCAGTGGTTGGCGTCCCTGAAGGGCGACCCGGGAGAACCCGGTGCTGACGGGCAGGACGGTGCTGATGGCGCCGGGGTGCCTGAGGTCGGTGACGACGGCCAGGTCATGACCGTCGTGGACGGAGCATGGAAGCCTGCGGACCCGGCGGGTGTAGATCCGGCGCGTCAGACCACGACCCTGACCGGCGCGACCGGTGCAGGCATGGTCGAGCTCGCCCCCACCACCCGGGTGCTGGGCATTCAGGCGTCTGCGGCGGTGCGGGTGCGCCTGTACCGCACGACGACGCAGCGGACGGCGGACACGGCCCGGGAGTTCACGACCACACCGGGCCCGGACGCGGTGCTGGCCGATCACCTGTTCGACGCCGCGGGCGCGCAGTGGACGAACCCGGTGTACACGCTGGCCCGTGATGGTTCGACGTTCTACACGCTTGTGGATGGCACGGCTGATGTGACGTTCACCTGGCAGGAAGTAGGTGCCTGATGGCTATCGCCACTCACACTTGGATGAGCGCCCCCACCCGGGAGACGGACGCGGCGTTCCGGAAGTGGGCGCAGGGCATCCATGACACGTTCATCGCGGCGGGCTGGGTGCAGACCGACGACACCGGTCAGGTCGACCTTGAGACTGTCGAGGCCCCTGGGTCTGATAACGACTTCAGAGACACGATGGCCGGTTACGACGTCTTCCGGATGGACGACGCCCTGCACGCCACAGCCCCGGTGTTCGTGAAGGTGGAGTACGGGTCGGGCTACAGCTCAACCAACGTGGGAATGTACCTCACGGTTGGCAAGGGCTCGGATGGGGCCGGTGCCATCACGGACGCCCTGATAGAGCGGATCTCCCTGCACATCACGGGCGGGTCCCAAGGGCAGGACACCACCACCGAGTACGCCTCGTACGGCTCAGGTGACGAGTCGAGCGTGAACATCGTGCTGTGGCCGGCCTGGGGCGGTAACTACCCACTGGGAGGGTTCACGATCGAGCGCTCTTGCAGCGATGATGGGACACCGACCGACGAAGCCTTGCTTGTCGTGTTCCACGGGCACCCCGGGCGCACATCAACGACCGCGTCCGCGTTCCCTCGGACGGTCTTCGTGATCGGCATGGACGGGGCTCAGGGGTCCGTCCAATCGGCAATTGGCACTGGACTGCCCGTCTGTCTGCCGGGCAGCATCAACGGGCTGACCAACCCGTCGACCATCACGTCCTCAACCCTGTCCAAGGATGGGGTGACTGCCCCGGTCCTGCCGATCCCCCTCGTCGCTCCGGGTGTCACACCGTGGGTGTCCTGCGGTCTGGTCGTCGTGCACCCCGGTGACGCGGGCGCCACGTCGGTGATCCAGGCCGCGACGGTCAACGGTCACGAGCGCATCTACCGGGCATTCCCGTTCGCGTACACCGATAACGGAGGTGGAGCCGTGTTGATCCGTGACGGCGGAAACATGATGCGCTTCTACCCGGCGATCGCGTGGGCCGTCTGACATGGCCGTCACGAAGTGGGAAGTCGTGCTCGACCCGGCCATCGTCCCCGGTCGGCCCGTGGCAACACCCGGTGTCGTCGTGAATGGCGGGGGG
Organism: uncultured Actinotalea sp.; assembly: GCA_964416715.1. Classification (GTDB taxonomy): domain Bacteria; phylum Actinomycetota; class Actinomycetes; order Actinomycetales; family Cellulomonadaceae; genus Actinotalea. Next base: position 12,951 of record CAYQFJ010000016.1, read on the forward strand.
TCGAGCGCACCGTCCGGCCCGACCACGGGTCAGGGCTGGCCCCGCTGAACCTTGGCCTGTGTGCCCTTGAGTAACGTGTGACAGAACCTGGCTGACCATGACCTCATGGACCTGACCGTGGTGGACCTCGCGCACATCCGGGACGAGGTCGGCGACACACCGGCCGACCCGACCCTGTACGCCCTGGCGGAGGACGCCCGCTGGTGGCAGGAGATCGCCGTCCGGGTCCTCCGACGCCGCCGGGCGAACGCCGCCGCGGGCGGGTCACAGACCACGAGCTTCTCCCTCGACGGGGTCCTGTCCGTGGGGTTGGCCAAGACCGACCTGACGGCCCTGGACCGGCAGATCGCCCGCCTGGACGCCGACATCGCCGCCCTGGCCGGTGACCCCGCCGGTGTCACTGTGGGGCGGTTGAAGCGCCCGGACCGGTACCGGTGACCCAACCCGACCAGATCGAGGCCCTCACCGCCCGCCTGCGGGCCGACCTCGACCGCATACACGCGGACATCCTGGCCGAGCTCGAAGCCCTCGCCCTGGAGTGGCCCACCTTGGCCCGGGCGGCCCGCCGGCGACGCCTGACCGTCCTCGAGGCGCACATCGTGGCCCTGGCCGACCAGGCCGACGCCATCGCCGCCCGCACCATCCTCGGTGTGATGCAGTCCGCCTACGAGGTCGGTGCGTGGTCCACCGCCCTGACCGCCGCCACCAGCCCCGTGTTCGCCGGTCTGGATGTGGACGCCGTCACCCACCTGGCCCGGGACACCATGGGCGACCTGCTGCACGCCACCCGGGGGGTACGGCAGGACACGAAGCAACTGATCCGGGAACTCACCAGGGATCAGGTCCGGGCCAAGCTCTACACCGGCGGCACCGCGATCCAGGCGGGTAAAGACCTCGCCAAGACCCTGCTGGGCCGTGGGGTCGCGGCCGTCACCTACGCCAACGGCGCCCGCGTGCCCCTCCCCGTCTACGCGGCCATGGTGGTCCGGACCAAGACCGCAGAGGCCTACCAGGAAGGCGGCCTCAACCAGGGCGAACGCCTCGGCATCGCCTGGTGGCAAGTGTTCGACGGCCCCGACTGCGGGTGGACCTCACACGACGACCCCCAGACCGCCGACGGCATGATCATCCCCCTGGAACAAGCCCGGAAGCACCCCACCTCCCACCCCAACTGCCGACGCTCCACGTCCCCCCGACCGGATCTCGTCACCGCCGACGACGTCCGCCGGGCCCGCCCCGTCGACCAGCCCGTCAGCGTGCAGCAGGCGGCGGTGGCGGCCCAGCAGCGCACCCATCGCGCCGTCGCCGCATCCTCAACCCCGACTCGGCGCACCGCCGGGTTGGACCTGCAGGCCGGGACCCTCCCGCCCACGGCCGCCGGCGCCAGGCACGCGGCGATCCTGCGCAGGCATTCCGCGTGACATACACCGACCCAACATCGGGGGTATGAGCCTCGCCCGATTCACCGTGACCGCTACCCCCGCGGGTCCGCACGTGACCGTCAACGGGCAGACCATCCCGGCCGCCCGTGTGGTGCTGGAATCGACCGAGCACGAGGTGCCCCGACTGTCCGTGTGGGCCACCGGCGACGGGCAGGTCCAAGGCGACGGTGTGGTCCAGGTGGTGCGCGAACCCACCGCCGCGGAGATCGACGAGGCCGCGATCGACGCCATCACCCGGGTGGATCAGGTCGAGTTCGAACGCCGGTGCACCCAAGCCGTCGCCGGTGGCCGCCGCGACCCCTACATGGTGGCCCTCGAAGTGCTGGCGGCGATGGCCCGTGGTTGACCTCACCGCCCTGTTCGGGCTCGGCCAGTCCCTCGCGGGTGAAGCCATCACGACCAGCGGAACGACCGTGATCTTCGAGAAGGTCACGACCGACACCGACCCGATCACCCTCGAACCGACCGAGTCGGCCGAGGCCCTCACCGGGGAGCTCCCCGCGATCGTGGTGCCCGCCGCGGCCGGCGGGACCCTGGGACAGGCCGTCCCCGGGGTCGAAGTCCGCTTGGGCGACTGGCGGGTCGTCCTCCTGCCCGACACCCCGGTCCCCGCCGTGGGGGTCGAGGTCAGGGTCGTGCAGTGCCGGGACGCGCACCTCGTGGGCCGGACCGCGAAGATCCTGGGTTCCGTGCAGTCCTCCGCTGGCGCGGTCCTCACCGCCTACGCCCGTCCGAGTGCCACATGATCGGCAACGTCGAAGTCGACTGGGAGGACCTCTCCGGGCGCCTCGAGCACGCCGAGACCATCCTCGACAGCGTGGTGACCGAGGTCGTGTACCGCACCGGCGCCGGCTTGCAGACCCTGATCCGGCAGAAGGCCACCACGGGCTACCACCCACCTGGGGAAGGGCACATCCCCGGTACGGGACCGGGCCCGAACGTCGCCACCGGGGACTACCGGCGCAGCATCGCCCTGACCACCGGGCGGGAGGGCGGGGTCCCCACGTCCCTGGTGTCCACGAACGCACCACAGGCCAGGCGCCTCGAGTACGGGTTCCCCGTCCCGATGGTCGACTCCCTGGGCCGGTCGTTCAACCAGCCGCCGTACCCGCACTGGCGTCCCGCCGTCGAGGAGACCCGACCCAGGTTCATCGCGGACATGACCGGCGCGATCAAGGAGGCTTTCCAGTGAGCCTGACCCGCACCCACCCTGTCCTCCTGTCCGTCGTGGACCTCCTGCGCGAGCACCTGCCCGCCAGGTTCACGGTGGACACGGAACTGAAGCGGCTCGCCGGCGACGTGGTCCTGGTCGAACCCGTCTGGGGCCCCAACCCCCAGTGGTTCACCGCCGGGGGCCCGTCGAAGGCCACCGCCGGTGTGCAGGTCACCATCGGTGGCCCGAACCGGCAGGCCGTGCGCCTGGCCGGGGACACGGTCAGGGACGTGCTGTGCGGCACCACCCGGGGCCGGGCCACGCACCCGCTGACCCGCCCGGGGTACACGTTCGACCTGCCCCAGACCGGTGGGGACGGGCACGCCGACACCCACCAGGGCATCAACACCTGGCTGGAGACCTACCGGATCACCTGGCAGTACTACGCCCCCGACGGGTCCTGAAACGAGTGACAGGCCCCGCCTCATGGTGGCCCTGCAGCAACACGGCTGCCCCAACCACCGGGAGCACACATGGCACTGTTCATGTTCCGTGGGACCGGCAGCGCCTACTGGCTGCCCGGCACCGTCGAGGTCGCAGACGGCGGCCCCACCAGCGCACAGCTGGCTGACGAGAACGCGCTCGACCTGACCGACGCGATCAACGGGCTGTCGGGCTTCGAGCCCAGCCAGTCCCCGATCAACGTCCCGATCCTGCGGTCTCGCCAGTCCGCGCAGATCCCCGGCGAGGAGACGTTCGGCAACCCGCAGATCGTCCTGGTCGAGGAGAACGGGGCCGACACCACTGACGTGTCGACCCTGCGTGAGCTGATCCTCACCACCCTGGTCGCGGACGCTGTCGGGACCCTGGTGATCTTCCGCACCACGCAGGACCCGCAGACCGGGGACACCTGCTACTTCACGCGGTCGACCGTGGCCTCCCAGGTCCCGAACCTCACCCTCGACGCCGCAGCGGCGACCACGGCGATCAACCTGACGCCGGAGTACGCGCTGCGCAAGGGCGTCCTGGATCCCGCCGGGTCCGCCTGACCCACACCACTTGGCGGTACCCCCACCCGGGCTTCCCCACGGGTGGGGGCCGCTGGGCCCTACCCGACAGGAGCACACCCATGCAGGAACCGCAGCAGCACAAGAAGCCCCGCACCGTCACGGTGCCCATCACGCTCGACCCCGACCTGGAGAATGCGGTCACGACCGCGCGCACCACCCTGGACCGGGAGGCACAGCGGCTGTTGGAGACCTTCAACGCCCGCGTGGCCGTGGAGGCCGCCGTCAACCCCGAAGGTGAACCCGCCCGGCGTGTGTACGACCAGGACCTGGAGACCCTCGCGGACCTGGAACAGGCCGTCGAGGACGCCGAAGCCGCCCTGGTCGCCGGGTGCCGCCAGTACACGTTCCAGTCGATCGGGTACACCGCCTGGAAGGCCCTGAAGGCCCTCCACACGAAGAACAAGGAGATCGACGACGAGGCTCTGCTGCCGGACATCCTCCGGGACGCTTCGGTGGATCCGAAGCTGTCGAACACGGCCGTCGAAGACCTCCTGAACGACCCTGCCTGGTCCGAGGGTGAGATCGCCCTGCTGTACCAGGCTGCGGTGAGCGTGCAGGTCTGATGCACCAGTTGTCGCGCCGGGAGTGGGCTGACCTCAGGTTCGCCCACCTCGACGTCGACCCCCAGGACCCGACCGACGGGTTCGCTCAGGCCCTCATCGCCGCCGTGGGTGGGGACCCGGACGTGTGGGTCACCGGCACCGAGACCGAGGCCCTGGCCGCCTACAAGGCGGCCCTGGAGCTCATGCCAGACCACCGGTGGGCGACCCGCGTCCTGGAACTGGACCCGGTGTTGGCCGTCGAGGTGTCGGTGTGCAACGAGATGGGCATCGACCACGACACGTTCCTGACCTGGCCGGCCCGGTCCCAGGACCTGGCGATCGCGTCGGCCCTCAAGCGTCGGGACACGTGCCCGGCCGGGAAACATCCTCGTGCGGCCATGGGCGACCCGGACGTGCTGACCATCCGCCGGGTGTTCTGCGGGGCGTGCGCCAAGGAGCACGAGATCGACGAGGCGTTCCGTGACGCCTCACCCGACCACAAGATCGGCTGGTCGATCGAGGCGGTGCCCCGGTGAGCCTGGGAGACGCCTACACGCTGGGTGTGCGGATCACCGGTGACTCGACGACCCTGCGCCAGGAGCTGCGGTCCGGGAAGACCGAGGTCGAGGCGTTCGGGAAGGCCGCCCAGGAGTCCCTGTCGAAGGCCGCCGCGCAGGCGCAGGCCGCGGCCGGGCTGCTAGGTCAGGCGTCGAAGTCCGCCGCCACCGTCGGGCAGGGGTTCGCCACTGGTGCGTCCGCGGCCGAGCGTGCCGCCACCCAGGTGGGGCAGGCGGGTCGCCGGCAGGCCCAGGACGTGGAGCGTTCGGCTCGGCAGACCCTACGGGCCACCCAACGCACCGGGTCGGGCTTCGAGGACTACATGCGCCGCGCCACGAAGGCGCAAGAAGAGGTCGCGCGGTCCTCCGAGGACACGTCTCGCCGGACCGAGCAGTCGTGGAACCGGGTCGGTTCGACCCTGGGCCGGATCACCGGGTTCGCCGGGATGGCCCTGCTGGTTAGGCAGCTATGGCAGACCGGTGTGGGCTTCCACGAGTTCTCCCAGAACTCCGAGGTCGCCCTGTCCGGGATGCTCGGCAGCCTGGAACAGGCCAAGTCGTTCCTGGCCGACGTGTTGGCGTTCGCGAAGGAAACCCCGTTCTCGTTCCCCGAGCTGACGGAGATGGCCCAGCAGCTGCTGGCGATGAACGTCAACGCCAAGGACATCGTCCCGACCTTGAGGTCCATCGGTGACGCGGCGGCGTCTCAGAACAAGGGCCTGGAGGGGATGCGCAGGCTGACCTCGGTGATCGGGCAGATCAACACGGTCGGGAAGCTCGGCGGTGAGACCCTGCGGCGTCTGCAGGAGGCGGGCATTCCCGCGTTGCAGGGCCTGGCGAACCTCGCCGGGGTGTCGACCGACGAGTACCAGAGGATGGTGTCCGAGGGCCTCGTCCCGGCTGAGACCGCTCTTGCCGGGTTGCGGACCGTGATCAACGACGGCACGGACGGGATCAACGGGCAGACCCGCGCCCTGGGTGGGTTCATGGCCCAGATCAAGGGCGCAGGGGGCATCACCGCCACGACGGACTCGGCCCGGTCGTCGTTCCGGAACATGTCCGCGGCGTTGACGGAGTCGCTTCTGCCGGCGTACGTGTCGTTCCTGCGGCTGGCGCAGGACGGGATGGGTGTGGTCCAGGCCGCCGCGGAGGCGTTCGGGGCCCTCCCGGAGCCGCTGCGGAACGCCGCCTTGGCGGCCGTGGCCCTGACGGTGGCGAACCGCCTGCTGAACACGCAGGCCCGTGCGACCGGGGTGTGGACCGCCCTGAACGCGCACCTCGCGACCACACGGACCCGCTACCAGCTCCTCAGCGTCGAGGTCGGTCGGACTCGAGCGGCACTGGGCAGCATCCGTGCCACGGCCGGCGCGGCAGGAACCGCCCTGCTCGGGGCGTTCGGTGGACCGGTCGGTCTGGCCATCACCGGCGCGGCCGTCGCCGTCACCGCGTTCGCCTCGGCGCAGTCGCAGGCCCGGGCCCGTATCGACGAGGTCGGGCAGACCCTGGACGAAGTGACCGGGAAGATCACGGAGAACACCCGCGAGTGGGCGGTCAACCAGCTCGCGCGTGAGCAGGGAGGGTTCCTCGGTGGCCGTCAGTCCGGCTTCGACGCGGCCGAGGCGCTGCGCTTGGACCTGGAGATGGTCACCGACGCCGCGACCGGGTCGGTCGACGCCCTGCAGCAGATCCGGGCCCTGACCGCCGACCCGGCGAGAATCCCGGCCCTCGCCGACGCCCTGGGCATGACCACCCAGGAGTACCTGAACAACGTCCGTGACGTGTCCACCGCGGTCAAGGGCAGTTCCAGCACGATCGATGAGGCGATCCGCGTCGCCCAGCAGAAGGCGCGCGCTGACGGGGCGTCCGCTGAAGCCGCCACCGAAGCCGGTGCGGCGTACCGGTACGCCGCCGGTGGTGTCCGGGAGTTCTCCGAGGAGCAGGTCAAGGCCCAGGACGCCGCTGTGAAGGCGGCACTGAACGCGTTCACCCCGAACCTTGGGGCGGCCCGGTTGAACATCGCCACCGCCGACGATGTCGCGCAGGCGCGGGACAAGGTCGAGCAGGCCACCAGGCGGGTCCGGGACGCGGAGGAGACCCGCCGGACGATGGCGGCCCGGGACAACGTCACCGAGTCGGACCGGGTGCGTGCGGCCGAAGCGGTCGCGGATGCCCGCACGGCGCTGCAGGAGGCCACCGACGAGCTCGGGGAGACCGAGGCCCGCACCGACCCGGTCGCGCAGTACCGCAAGCACGTCGAGGGCATCATCGAGGCGTCCCGCACGTTCGTGCAGGACATCCAGACCCTGGCCGACCGCGGGTTGAACGCCACGGATCTGGCGTCGATCATCTCGGCCGGCCCGGAGGGGTCCGCGGACGTGCGCAAGGCCCTCCTGGGTGACCCGGACTCGATCGATTTCACGAACGAGGCCCGCCTGACGATCGACGCCTTGGGCAAGCAGCTGGAGTCCCAGGCCCGGCTGACGAACATTGCTGTGGACGACGCCGGCGGGGCCCTCGGGTCGAACCTGGCCCTGGCGATGCGGATCGCGGCCGCGGAGGGTTCCGACGACACGATCCAGGCCATCGCGGACGGCCTGGGTGCCGACCCGCAGCGGGTGTGGGACGTCGGCCGGGCGATGGGACTGACGTTCCTCGCCGGTCTGAAGGACGCACTGACGTTCCAGAACCAGGATCAGGACCGCCTGTTCTTCCCTGACGGGTCGTTCCGCTCCCGCTCCAACCCGCTCGCCCCGATCGGCATGGCCGCTGGCGGCATCTACCCGGGGTACACGCCTGGCCGGGACATCGGGTACATCGGCATCAGTGGTGGTGAGGCCGTGATGCGCCCGGAGTGGACCCGTGCGGTGGGGCCCGGGTACGTGGACCGCATGAACGCGATCGCCCGGTCCAGCGGTGTGGCGGGGGTGCAGGCGGAGATGCGCCGCTACCTCGGTGGGTTCGCCCAGGGCGGTATCCCCGCTTCCCCGCAGGTCGTGACCGTGCCGGTGTCGTCCACGAACGAGCACTACGCCCCGATCACGATCGGGCAGGTCGTGGCCCAGGACGTCGCGGACTTCGAACGCCAGGCCCGCCACCGGCGCCGCCGCAACAACCTGATCGGAGGGTGACATGGCCGACCTCGACGTCTCCGCCGTGGTCTCCCGCACCAGTGGCGGGGACCTGGAGCTCAGCGACCCCGGCACCTACGAGGTCGTCAGCATCGGCCCCGGGGGCCGAACGTGGCGCCGCCGCCTCGTGTCCGGCCCGTACATGCACGGTCACCGGTCCCTCGGAGAGGTCCTCGAGTCGATGACCGTGCCGATGGTGGTGCGGGTCTACGGCAGCTCCTGGGTGCAGGTCAACAACCGCGCCCAGACCCTCATCGACGCGCTCTCCCAGCACGCCTACACCCTGACCGTGACCATCGACACCGTGGTCCACAAGTGGGCGTGCGAACCCGCGGACGTCACCCTCGTCGGCGGGGACTCCTGGCAGAAGCACCACGCGATGGCCCACATGCAGGAGTACCAGATCACCGCCCCGCGTGACCCGGTCCCGATCCAAGGGAGCATGTGATGCTCGAGACTGCCTTCCGCCCCGCCCTGGTCGCCGCAGTGTTCGGCGCCGACCACGCCTCCACCTTCCCGGACGTGTGGTTCCTGGCCTGGTTCGACGAGAACGGGGATGAGATCACCGGGACGGACTACGCCCGCCGGGAGGTCCCCAACGACGACACGGTGTGGGCCCTGACCGACGACGTGGCCGCGAACATCGTGGACGTTGACGGCGGCACCCCCGGCGACGACGACTGGCCGACCATCCACGGGTTCGGCCTGTACGACGAGTTCGGATCCCTGGTCATCTCCGGTGAGCTCAGCACCCCGGAGAGCCCGCAGAGCGGGGTTCCCGTCGTGTTCGCCTCCGGTGACCTGACGGTGACGATCTGATGGCCGAAGCCCAGATCCTTCTACCGGACCTGACGATCGCGGGGACGGTGACTCTGGCCGACCCGTGGGCGCCACCCGACATCGACGACCCCACCCCCGGCGGGGATCAGGAACCCCCGGAACCACCGGAACCGCAACTGCCGCCCACCGGTGTGCCCGACCCGGTGCTGCGCCGTGTGTCCGAGATCATGCCGGCCCCGACTCTGGACGACCGGGGCAACCCCACCGACTGGACCCCCAGCAGCGTCGTCGACCAGGACTACGGGCGGCTGCAGGTCGTCGTCGAGGGCACCGACATCACCTACCTCATGGGCACGCCCCTGCCGGTCCCGACCTGGTCACGTGTGGAGCCGTTCGGGTCGGGTGACGCCACGATCACGGTCCCGCAGATCACCCCGTTCCACCAGGTCGGGTCCGGGGACCTGTCGTGGTGCCGCCGCGGCGCGAACGTCGACATCCGCATCGCCCTCACGGGCGGGGGAACGGCGCACCGGTTCGCCGGGTACATCACCACCTTCGGGCACGTCGCCGACACCGGCGAGTTCACCATCGAGTGCGCCGGGGTATTGTTCCAAGCCGACCAGCAGATCCGCACCCCCGCCACGGACACGTCCCCGAAGGACGCCGGGCACGTCATCGCCGACACCCTCAACAGCGCCGTGTCCCGCCGGTACAACACCGTCGCCCCGGTCACGACCGGGTGCCTGACGTCCGTCCTGGGCGCGTGGGAACCCCGGTTGACCGGGTTCGTGCAGCAGCTGCTGTCCACCATGCTGACCAACGGACGGCAGTGGACCGTCAAGTGCCCCGTCCGGAACCCGTCGTTGGCGTTGAAGGACACCACCACCGTTTCGTGGACGGTGTCCAACGGGCAACGCGGGGTCCGCATCGACCTCGACTCCGACGACCCGGTGAACGTCCTGTACGGGGAGGGTGTCGGACCCGACGGCGGCCGGTGGCGGAACATGCGGTACCCGAACTGGCGCCCCGACGACACCCCGCCCTTCCCGAACTGGTCACCCATCCGCTCGATCGGGGTCGGGATACGGGACTCCGACACGGACTCCGGGGACGGGGTGTCGGTGTGGCAGCGGAAGGTCGGCGCACGTGTCACAGGCGTGTTCTCCCAGTCGAACCGCACCACGCTGATGAACCGCCAGAGGGCCGCCGGCATCCTCGTGGACGGGTGGCTCGGCCCACAGTCGTGGGCCACGGAGTTCGCCACCGGGTCCAACACCGGCTCCCTCGACGGGGCGTTCCCCATGCCGCTGGCGTACTCGTCGGCGGTCATGCCCCGCCTGTACGGCGGAGACGGCGCGGACCTGGGGGCCAACCCGGTCTACGACTCCGGGGTCGTGCGCGTCGAGGACAAGCTGGACTTCGGGCAGGGCGTCACCCTCGCCGAGGGTCAACGCTCGGCGCAGCAGATGCTCGCCCGAGAAGTCCACCCCGGGTGGATGGGGACCGTCGAGCTCCAGCTCGACCCCGAGGAGTGCTCACGGTTCGACGTGCTCGAGGGCTCCAACGGCACGATCAAGGCCTTCCGGGGACAGGACCTGAAGGTTCACGTGTCCCGCGTGGACCACTCGGAGGAGTCCACCCTGGTCACGGTGGACACCAAGGCCCGGGACTACCCGACCCTCCGGTCCATCCGTGAGCGGGAACGCAACGCCACCGACCCGGCGAAGGCCCGGGTCAAGCGCACCACCACCTCGAGGTTGGGGTCGGACCGTGCCACCTGGGACGCCGAGGCACCGGGAGGGATCATCCCCCGCCACGCCGTGTACTCGGGCCTGTGGACGGTGCTGCGGATCCCCGTGGCCGCGTACGGGTCGATCGTGCGCACGGAGTTCACCACATCGGGTCCGGCCCGCGCATTCTCCATCGCCGTGTTCGACCGGCCAGTGACCGCGGCGACCTTGAACAGCCTGGTCGGGAACGTCCTGGACGCCGATGCCAACCCCTGGCAGTCCGCCGCGGACGCCCTGGACGCCGCAGGCCTGCTGATGTCGTGGGGGTGGGACAAGCAGCCGTGCGGGTACTACCCGAACGACTACAACACCCCAGACGGTGAGTCCGGGGCAGCCGTCACGGGCCGCATGCTGGATGACTCCTCCTGGGAGTACGCCTCCACCCGTCCCCCGTGGCTGTGGGTCGCCGAGCTCGCCGCTGGCACCTGCCAGATCCAGGGCAGGTTCTGGCACGGGGTCGACTGATGGCCGTCGGTCCTTGGATACAGCCCGACGACCCCCCGGCGGGGGTGTTCGGGTTCGGGGTCAAGCGGTTCGTCTGGTCGAACTGGGGCATCACCACCCCGATCTACTCCCCCACCCCGATGAACCCGTCCAGCTTGTTCGCCCAACCGCCGGAGATCACGGCCCAGCAGGTCGGGTCGAACCCCTTCACCGGTGGGTGGACGGGCCGGTTCGAGTTCAACCCCGCGATCGGGCAGGTCCAGGGCAACCGGTCCCGCGGCATGATGATGCTCCTGCAGTTCGGTGATCAGGCCTACGACCCGGACGCGTCAGGCCGGCCCACCGACCTGGTGGACATCCCCCCGGAGTGGGAGTGGCCCGACGGTGCCACCGACGTCGAGATCGAGGGGCCCGGGACGTGGCTGGGCCCGACCACCGTCAACGGGTCCTGGTCGGTCAACGGTGCGGTGCCTGCCGGGGGTTCACTGCAGATGCCGGTCGTCGGCCGCCTCGTCCAGATGACGGGGTTCCCCACCCTGGACCCCGGCTCGATGGACGACCACGTCCCGACCATCAACGACGTCGTCAACGGCACCGTGCGCGACACCCTCGACGCCGGCGTGACGACCTCCGGGCAGATCGGGCTGACCAACCCCGTCGTGTCGTTCCAGACCGACGCCTGGCCGATCACGGTCATGGCTGCCCCGTCCACGCACTACACCGGCGCGTTCGCCCCCACGGCCGGGCCCACGGACGGGACGTGGTCGATCGACACGTTGCTGAACCTGAACATCTCCGCCCCGTACCGGTACCCGCGCTACCGGTTCGTGTTCCCCGGCGGCGGACTGTGGCCGCTGCGGCAACGCCAGTCCCTCGTGTCCGGGTCGTGGCCGCTGCGCCAACGCCAGAACGGTGCGCACTCCGGGTCGTGGCCGCTGCGCCAACGCCAGCGCGGGGTGTGACACCCCGGACCTGACCATGGGCCCCGACCGACCCGTCCTGTGAGGGGGCCCAGCCGATGGAAGACCACCGAGGCACACCGTGACCCCCGTTCTGGGCACCGTCCTGGGCGCGGTCCTGATCCTGGTGGGGACGCTCGCCACCATCGTCGCGCACCGACTCTCCGAGCTGGAGAAGCGCATCGTCAAGGCCGAGTCGTACAACCGGCGCCTGTGGCTGTGGGCCCGAGCCCACATCGACCTCTACTACCGGTGGCGCCGCGACGGCGCACCGGACCCCCTCCCTCTGCCCGACGAGGAGAAGCAGACATGACCGCGTTCATCCCCCGCGCCGGGTGGACCTCCACCAAGCCGTCCTCCAACGGCCGCTACCGCGACGTCCTCGGCATCGCCGTGCACTACCCCGCCGACGGGAACGTCACGAACGCCGACCTCACCCAGTCGCAGGTCGCGGCGAAGCTCCGCGGCTACCGGCACTACCACGTGCACGGTCGCGGATGGGGCGACATCGGGTACAACTTCGCCGTCGACCAGGCCGGCCGGGTCTGGGAGCTGCGTGGCATGGACAACGTCGGCGCCCACTGTGCGTCACGGTCGAACCCCGACGCGAACACCCGGTACGTGGGTGTCCTGTTCGTCATCGGCAACACCGAGCAGCCCACGGCCGCCGCGGTCGAGGCGTTCAAGGACCTCCGCACCCAGGTCCTCGCCCGCTTCCCGTCCGCAGTCAGAGTGGTTGGGCACGGTCAGGTGCCCGGTGCGCAGACCTCCTGCCCGGGTCAGCCGCTCCTTGCCCTGGTCGCTGACGGGACCCTCACCGGGCAGCGCCCCGTGCCGGTCACGACTGCACCGGTCCGGCCGTCACCGACCTCGACGATCGCCGTGGACGGCAAGTGGGGGCAGCAGACCACCCGAGCTCTGCAGGCCATCCTCGGCACCACCGTGGACGGGGTGGTGTCTCACCAGTGGCGGTCCCGTCACAACGAGAACCTGTACGCCGCCCAGTTCGACCGAACCGCCGTCGGGTCGGAGGTGATCCGTGCGGTGCAGCGCACGGTGACCTACCCGGGCCGGGTCGACGGGCTTTGCGGTCCGATGACCATCCGTGCCCTGCAGCGCCACCTCGGCACCACGGTCGACGGGGTGATCTCCCCCGTCTCGCAGATGGTCACGGCCCTGCAGCGGCGGATCAACGCGGGGCGGCTGTGATGAACCGCCTGACCGCGTTCGTCGCGATCGTCACCGCGGTGTGCTGGCTGCTGGTCGCCGGCCTGATGTGGGTGGCGCTGTTCCCTGTCCGTGTGTTCGCCCGACTGATCGGAGCATGAGCAATGTCTCAGCACATCGCAGTACCCGACCGCGCACGGCGCAACGTGCGCACGATCGTGAACGTGGTCCTGTCCGTCGCCGTGGTGATCTTGGGCCTGGTGCCCGTGATCCTCCAGGCGCTCGAGCCGCTGCAGGAGCACCTGCCCGGCGGGTGGTACCTGTGGCTCGTCGGAGTCGCCGGCACCGTGGTGGCCGTCGCCACGGCCGTGCAGAAGATCCTCACCTCCGACGCGGTCGAGCGTCTCCTGCAGGCGCGGGCCCCCGGCCTGGCGGCCTCCCCGCTCGTGGACGGTGTCGCTCAGATCACGACCCTGACGTCTGAGGACCGCACGGAACTCGGCCTGGTCGCCACGGCACTGCCCCCGGGTAGCCCCGGCCGGACTGCCATCGAGAACGTCTTGCGGTCCTGACGGGCTCGTGGGAGGTAAGCGCCCCATGAGCCTCATGGACGACATCAACGCTGAGAAGCGTATGACCGGCACGAGGTGCGCGGTCCGCACGGTCCTGGCGTCCATGGATGGCCCGGCCCGGGAGGAGCTTGCCGCGGCGATCGAGGACCGGGGGGTGTCGTCTGGGGCGATCGAGCGTGCGTTGAAACGGCGCGGGGTTCACCTGGGAGAGTCCAGTGTGCAACGTCACCGTCGGGGTGCCTGCCGGTGCGGTGACACGTGAGCCTCGGGGACGAGATCGCCACCGAGAACGCCGAACGGCTCCGTGTCGCCCGGTCGGCCCCGACTGGGTTCGAGCCGGGCATCCGCTACGACCCGTCGACGGGCCGGCCGAGCGAGTTCACCACACCCCCAGTGGATCGGGATGTGCAGCACACCCCAGGGGCGTGGGACGACCTGGTCCAGTCCCTGGGGTTGACCCTCCCGCCCGGGTATGAGGCGCGCCTGGTCGAGGCCAGGTTCGACCCGCACGCGTGGACCCGCACCACCGAGTACACGCTCGTCGGGGACGCCCAGCAGAGGACCCCGGCGACCACGCGGCCAGCGTGGCGGTACCGGTTCGCGATCGTCCCCCGCTCGGGAATACCCGCGGACCTGACCGAGCTCGTGCAGGTCGCCCGCACGAACCGACCCACCGGCAGGCCCGGGAAGCGTCCCTCGCACGGCCTGCGCGTCGTGGTGGCGTCGGATGCTCAGGTCGGAAAGGTCGGGTCCGACGGCGGAACCACCGACCTCCTGAACCGCGTGGAGAACCTGCTCGGCCAGCTCGACGAGGTCATGCGCGACGAACCCTGCGACGAGGCCATCACCGCCGACCCGGGAGACCTTGCGGAGGGGTTCGAGAACGTCCCGTCCCAACCCCACACGAACGACCTGTCCCACCCGGAGCAGCTGCGGGTGGCCCGCCTGCTGTTGACGGAGATCGTCACCACGGTCGCAGCCCGACACAAGACCAACCGGGTGCTGACCGTCCCGTCGAACCACACCCAATGGCGACGCGGAAAGGCCATCCTGGGCAAGCCCACCGACGACTACGGGATCGACATCCACCGGGCCGTGGCTGAAGCCTTGAAGCGGGACCGGAAGTACCGGGACGTGACGTTCGTGGTGCCCGAGCCGTGGCGGGAGTCCCTGGCCGTCCAAGCCCGTGGTGCCGTCCTGGGGCTCGTCCACGGCCACCAGGCGAAGCCCGGAAAGGCCTGGGACTGGTGGAAGGGCCAGATCGCCGGCGACCTGCCGGTAGCGGCGGCGAACATCCTCATCGGTGGGCACTACCACTCCTGGCTGACCCAACCGCACGGGTCGCTCGACGGCCGCCCCCGGTGGTTCTTCCAGGCAGACCCCCTGGACAACGGGTCGGACTGGTGGGCCAACCTCACCGGCGACCAGTCCGAACCCTCGCTCATGACGTTCACCATCGACGACGCCGGCCGGTGGCACAACCTGCGCCGCATCACCACCTGACTACCGACATTTCTTGTAGTCGACTGCAAGGAATCCTGGCAGCACCAGGGCTGTCACACTGGCCGGTCGCGCCGCCACTCCAGGCGCGCCAGGACCGGCACCGAGTGCGACCCGGCCGGGCGGTCGGTCTCCCGGCGCGGGGGCTCGCCGACGGCGTTGAGTGGGGCACGGTAGAGACGGGGCTCGTCATCGGGCATCGAACAAGTGTACGAGCAGGAGCAGGTTGGCCTAGTGTTTGCCTGCATGAGCAAGGCACTCATGGTCGGTGGCCCAGCGAACGGGGCAACCCTCCCGTTCTCGGACGACGACGAGCCGCCCGAGGAGCTGAACGTCTCCTACCTGTCGCAGGAGGACCTCACTGAGGGCGCACCGATGACCCGGCAGTTCCGGTACGTGCGCCGGGTCAACCCTCTGGATGACGGCCCAGTGTGGATGTACGTGCCGGCGCCCGAGTACGCCGACGAGCCCGACCCGTGGCGACCTGACGACAGGTAGACAGAGGCGGGGTTCAGGCCTTGAGGTGCCGCCGGATCGCGGCGATGAGCGTCTGATCCACGAGCCTCGCGGCCGGGTGGTTGATGGCTTCGACCAGGTGCACCGGGGACGGCCACGGCCCACCGACCCACCAAGCCTCACGCGCCTGCAGCAGTACGGTCAGGAGCCCATCGGGGAGTCCGGCTGCCCGAGCCGCGTCCATGGCGCGGGCAGCCGCAACCACCTGCCCGGCGGTGCGGCGGGCTTCCATCCTGGGGGCTCCCTGGGGGCTCGCGAAAACTGCCGTGGACTGTAAGTGCAGGTCACAGACCCGGAGGGAAAGCCCCCACCGGGCCCCCGAATCGGCCTCTCAGACGGCTACCGAACGGCCAACCCAAGGCTATGACCTGCACTTTCACTGCTGTGCGCCTGGCGCGATTCGAACGCGCGACACCCGCTTTAGGAGAGCCGAAGCGTCGCTGCTCCGGCGCAGGTCACAGGCTCGATGGGGGCTCCTGGGGGCTGGTGGGGGGCTCGGAGCGTTCACGCTCCATCAGCGCGGACACCTGATCCGACAGCACGTCGAGGTCCGCATCGAACAGGTGCGCGTACACGTCCAGGGTCATCGAAGCGGTCCTGTGCCCGGCGATCGCCTGCACCACCTTCACGGACGCACCGGCCCGGATCGCGATCGTCACCGCGGTGTGCCGCAGGTCGTGCGGGTGCAGCTCCGGCCGGCCGATCGCTGTAGCGGCGTCGCGGAAGATGCGACGGGAGTAGTTCGCCCGGTTCACCGACGCTCCCCTAGAAGTGGTGAACACGAAGTCGCCGCGTGCCTTGCCCTCGATCAGTTCCCCGACTTCCTCGACCAGGGGCCCGATGAGCGGCACCCAGCGACCCTGTGAGGTCCTGGTCTTGGCCCTACCGGCCTGGTGGATCTTCCGGCCGTTCACCACCACCACCGAGTCCCACACCTGATAGCGCCGGCGCTTCAGGTCGACGTCGCGGACCTTCAGCCCCGCGGCCTCGGACACCCGGGGCCCGGTCAGGCCCAGCAGCCGGGCCCAAGTCCGCCACTCCTGCGGGTGAGCCGCGACGAACGCGTCGAGCTCCCGGACGCTCAACGCGATGGGCTGGCGTCGCGAGTGCGTCGCGAACTTGGTGTCCAGGGCAGGGTTGACCGGGATCCTCTTCCGCTTGACCGCGGTCGTGAGGATGCCCGACAGGACCTGGTGGATGCGGCGAGCACCCGACGGCGACCCGGACAGCCCGTTCGCCCACTCCTGCACCGTCTCCCCGGTGACGGCCTCGAGCGGGGTGTCGCCCCATGCCGGCAGGACGTGGACCCGCAGGATGTCGAGGTTCCGGGCACGGGTGGACGGAGCCCAGTCGGGGTGGTCGACCTGCCACTCCCCCGCGGCCTCTCGGACGGTGATGGCACCACGCCCGCGGCCGATGTACGTACCGGTGAGGCGCTGCGTGGTGACCTGGTCGAGGTAGTCCTGGGCGGCGTCCTTGTTGTCGAACGCCTTCTTCCGGCGTGCACCTCCGGGTTCGTACCAGACGGCGAGCCACCGGTGGCCCTTCCCGTACCGGTCGGTGCGGACACGGGTGGGCCGGTTCCGGGAGTCCGGGGGGCCGGCCTTCGTCCACCTGTCAGCGATGTGCACGGAGGCGTCTCCGGAGGCGGTTGATCGTGGCGGGTGCGTAGGCCAGGGCGGCGGGGTCGTCCAGGAGGCTCCGCAGAACCTGGTAGAAGCGGGTGGGGTTCATGTCGAGCTCGGCCTTGATCGCAGCCTCTTTGGCCCCGGCGTGCTTCCAGAACCTGCCCTCTAGGTCGAGGACCGCCCGGTGGGTGTCGTTCAACGGTCCAGTTCCAGCACCAGGTCAAGGCCGCTGTCCGGGTGGTAGGACCAGCTGGCGGTCATGCCGTCCCAGTCCGCGTTCTGTCGGCCGTCGAGGGCGCGGGTATCGTCGATCCGGTAGACGACAGAATCGGGGATGTCGACCTCGTTGAGAACGCAGGCGATCTGGGTCACGGTCAGGGTGCCGCTGCCGACGTCCTCGCCTTCGCCGTCCAGCAGGACCGACGTGCCCCCGTCCCCGGGGTCCACGAGCCGGCTCAGGCTGCACTCATCGAGCGCCCTGGTGATCGGCGTCCCAACCCAGAGCATGACCTCGTCACCGTCGCTGTCCTTGTCAGCGTCCGGTGACTGCGAGTACACCGTCCAGTGGTCGGCCATCCTCTCGTCAGGCCCACCGGCGGGGTAGTGCACCTCATACCCGGCTGTCTCGATCGCTTCGACGGCCTCGGGAACGGCCATGCCGACGACGTCAGGCACCTCTGTGGCCCCAGAACAGCCAGCCAGTGTGAGTGCGATCAGTACCGTCAGGGTGATGCGTGTCCGCACGGTTCCTCCTTATGCAGGGTCCTCGCGTGCGGCGAGGCGCTGGGTTACGTAGTGCCGTTCAGCCGGGTGCAGGTACGCCAGACGGGTCTCGAGGGTGTCGACATCAACCCACAGCGCCTCGGCGACCTCGTGCCGGTTCTGCGACCACAAGAGTGCATCGGCAAGATGCTCGACCTTGATGAGGCGGCGGGCCGCGAGGCGTGACGCTTGGCCTTCCTCGCGGCCCGTGCACCCGTCGACGTGACCGAGCTCGATGTGCGCCATCTCGTGCGCGAGCGTGCACCGTCGCTCAGTCTGGGACTGGCGGGGGTCCATCCAGATGCGGTCCCGACCGTTCGTCACCGCGTAGAGGTCGTCGGACAGGCGTCGCCACTCGACGATGACGGCCGGAATGGCCCTCAGTGCGCGCCACGGGTGGAACATGATCGGGACCGTAGAGCAGCCCGGTGACACGCCTCACTCGTCGGGTGGATCATCCTTCCGCTTCCGGGCCGCCGCGGCCTCCGGCGGATCCTGTGCCTGGTCTGGCTTTAGGTCGAACGCGCCAGGGATCAGCCAGCCGGTATCCCTGGCGTTCGTGGTGGTGGTGGCATCGTGTCCCCTTCGTCGGGCGCGGTCGAGAAGAACACTCAGCAGTTCCTCGTCGCTGACGCCCTCGTACCGGTCACTGAACCTGGACATGCCGTCCAGCCAGTCTGCGCCGTCGGGCCTTCCGACCTGACGCAGTTGCTCGGCGTCCACCCCCACAGCCCGGGCCATCCGTGCCAGCACCTCGGCTGAGGCCTTGGTCGGTACACGGTCGCCGGGGACGTTACGAACGCCTCGCGTGATCTGCCGCCACCGCGCCTCGCTGATCTCGGCCAACTGGGCCGCCTTTGCCACGGTCAGTTTCGGCCGTGCCGCCCGCCGCGCTTCCTCGATCAGGATCGCTTCTGCCGGCGGGGTGGGTGTCGTCATTGGGTCCACAGTGCCGAGCGTAGGGCTGCGAACGCGACTGTGGGCGGCCCGCTCGCCGTTCGCAACCACATCGGTGTGGTTATCGAACATCGCAGGTCAGAGTATGCGGCGCTAAGTAGCGCTACTCCTATCGGGTGACTTCGCAAACATTCGCTGGCCTGTCACGCTACCTAGCGCTACTGTAAGTCACATGAAGCCAACGAGACCGCCGAACGTGTGGTGGGAGCTGCGGGTCCTGCGCGAGAAGGACGGGCACTCGATCACGTCGCTCGCGAAGACCGCACAAGTTGGCCTCGGCTACCTGTGCGACCTGGAGAACGGGCGACGGGAACCCACACCGCAGGTCACGAAGAAGATCGCGACCGCGCTCGGCGTCCCCGTGTCGGTGCTGAAGAAGGACGCCGCCTGATGGGCCGGCCACGTCTGCTGACAGTCCACGAGGTGGCCGACCAGCTCGGCTACCACCCCGAGACCGTCAGGGAGATGGCACGCCGCGGGGAGATCCCGGCGCTAAAGCTCGGCGGCCGGACGAGCCCGTACCGGTTCCGCCAGTCCCAGATCGACGCGCACCTGGCCCTACTCGAAGCGAAGAACGCCCGCCGAGCCGGGTGAAAGCCGGTGGGGTCGCGCCCCCGACAGACGCGACCCCACCACCGAGTTCCACCACGAACCCGAACCCACTGAAGGGGATGAAGCAAGTGTCCAGCACAACTGTCACCCCGACCTGGATGCCGCAGGAGGCCGTCCCCCCGACGGGGAGAGGCTGCCCCACGTGCGGGTACGTCCCGACCGATGGGACCTGCGTGGTCGGCCCGTGCGAACCGGGGTTCCACACTCTGGCGCTCGTCGTCGCGGACCCGTGGTCGAACGACCCGGACCGCACCACCCGCAGGGGCCTGCTGTGACCGCCGCGTGCGCCCACTGCGGCACCGGCCGCGAGACCGTCGAGCTCCTCGCGGTCCTGGACGGCATCGACCCGACGGACGCGATCTGCTGCCAGGACAGTGCCCTCGACGTCGTGCCCGCCGGATGGGACACCGCCGACGAACTGGCCACCTATACGCGGTGGCTGGACCAGGAGGAAGCCGACCTCGCCGCGGACCTGTGGGACGCCGAGTACGCGGCCCTGGCTGACAGGGGGCGGTCACGGTGAGCGAGGACACCGCCGTAGCGGACGTGACCGGGTACGTCACGAACGTCGCCGCCATGGCCGGCCTGACCGGTCTGCTGATCGACGTCACGCAGACCCCCACCGTCCGGGTGCGGGTCCAAACGCCGTCGGCCCGGTACGGGCTGGCGAACCAACTGATCGACGGGCCGGTGGTCCGTGAGGTCTACCAGGAGCCCGGCGGCCGGGTGGAGCACCTGTCGGGCCCCTCGCGCCTGAACCGGCAGGTCCGTGTGGCCCTGTACGGGCCCATCCGCTGAAACGAACTGATCAAGGAGAACCCCGATGAGCACCGTCGACTATCAGGTCCCCACCGGCAGGCTGGTCCTGCGCGTGGACGCCGACCGCCCCGACTGGCTGCTGGCCCGCCGTCAGGGCCTGGGAGGGTCCGACGTCGCCGCCCTCATGGGCCTGGACCCGTACACGACCCCGTTCGAGCTGTGGTCGGACAAGGTCTCGCACGACCCGCCCCCGGACGAGCCGTCCGAGGCGATGTGGTGGGGCACCCACACTGAGGCTCTCACGGTGGAGCGGTTCGAGACCCAGACGGGTCTGGAGACGCGCCGCGCCGGGATGCACGCCCACCGGGACCACCCGCACCACCTGGTCAACCCTGACCGGTTGGTTTCCGACGGCGGTGTCCTCGAGGTGAAGGACCA
>CAYQFJ010000017.1:0-23981 GCA_964416715.1 uncultured Actinotalea sp.
GAAGGCCAGGCCGCCGAACGCGCCGTGGGTCGAAGTGTGCGAGTCGCCGCACACGATGGTCATCCCGGGCTGGGTCACCCCGAGCTGCGGACCGACCTGGTGCACGATGCCCTGGTCCGCGTCGCCCAGCGAGTGCAGGCGGATGCCGAACTCCCGGGCGTTGTTGCGCAGCGTCTCGATCTGCTTGCGGCTCGTCGCGTCGGCGATCGGCAGGTCGATGTCGACGGTCGGCGTGTTGTGGTCCTCGGTGGCGAGCGTCAGGTCGGGGCGGCGCACCGGGCGCCCGGCGAGGCGAAGGCCCTCGAACGCCTGAGGGCTGGTGACCTCGTGCACCAGGTGCAGGTCGATGTAGAGCAGGTCGGGCGCACCGTCGTCGCCACGGCGCACCACGTGCGCGTCCCAGACCTTCTCGGCCAGTGTGCGGCCCATGATCGAATCCTTTCGCCTACTGCCCCGGTGGGGTGAGCCGGGACCTTGCTTCCGGCCGCACTTGCGTCTCATCACGCGAGACGCCAAGATACCGACCTATGGACAACTCTAGCGGAGTCGGCGTACTGGACAAGGCCGCATCGGTACTCAGCGCGCTCGAGGCAGGCCCGGCGACCCTCGCACAGCTCGTCGCCGCCACCCATCTTGCGCGCCCCACGGCGCACCGGCTCGCGGTGGCGCTCGAGCACCACCGCCTGGTGGCGAGGGACATGCAGGGCCGGTTCGTGCTGGGCCCGCGCCTGTCCGAGCTGAGCACGGCGGCCGGCGAGGACCGGCTCCTGGCCGCGGCGAACCCGGTGCTGATCGCGCTGCGTGACCACTGCAACGAGAGCACCCAGCTCTACCGCCGTCAGGGCGACCAGCGGATCTGCGTGGCCGCCGCCGAGCGGCCGGTCGGGCTGCGCGACTCGATCCCGGTCGGCGCGACGCTGACCATGCTCGCCGGTTCCGCCGCGCAGATCCTGCTGGCCTGGGAGGAGCCGGACCGTCTGCACCGCGGGCTGCAGGGGGCGAAGTTCACCGCCACGATCCTGTCGGGTGTCCGACGCCGGGGGTGGGCGCAGTCGGTCTCGGAGCGCGAGGCGGGGGTCGCCTCGGTCTCCGCGCCGGTGCGCGGTCCGTCCGGCCGGGTGGTCGCGGCGGTGTCGATCTCCGGGCCGGTCGAGCGGATGAGCCGTCAGCCGGGTCGGTTGCACGCGGGTGCCGTCGTGGCCGCGGCGAACCGGCTCACCGAGGTGCTGCGTCGCGCGGCCGAGCAGTAGCCGGAGCCCGGACACGACGGGCCGACACGACAGGGCCCCCGACACGACGCGGGAGATGACGAGGCCCCGGGCACTCGCGGTGCCCGGGGCCTCGTGCTGCGTACCCCCAAGGGGATTTGAACCCCTGTTACCGCCGTGAGAGGGCGGCGTCCTAGGCCGCTAGACGATGGGGGCCTGGGTCAAACCTACCGGAACCAACCGGGTGGAACGGCATCTGGCCGAACAGTCGGCCGAGCAGCGCTCGACGCGACGCTGGGGTACCAGGACTCGAACCTAGACTAAGTGAACCAGAATCACTCGTGCTGCCAATTACACCATACCCCATGGGGTATGACGGCCGACCTGCGCAGCGGCGCCGACGGACGTCCTACCGGCCGGGAACTCTACCCGAGCGCCGTCGTGCGGGCCAAACACCGTGCGACCGCCGGACGCGGACCGGGCCTCGATCCGGCCTCACGATTCGGCAACGTCCGACGCACCGGGCACACGAAGCGTGGGACGATCGGGCCCATGAGTACCGACACCCCCCGGCTCGACCGAGCCGGCGCCTTCGACCTCGGTGTCGCGGCCTACCGCCGCGCACGGCCCAGCTACCCCGACGACGCCGTTCGCTGGCTCGTCCCGGGTGCGGGTTGTCGGGTGCTCGATCTGGCTGCGGGTACGGGGAAGCTCACCGAGCGGCTGAAGGCGCTCGGGTACGAGGTGGTCGCGGTCGAGCCCTCGGACGGGATGCGCACCGAGCTTCAGCGCTCGGTTCCCGGAGTGCTGGCGGTTCCGGGTTCCGCGGACGAGATCCCGCTGCCGGACCGCTCGGTGGACGCCGTCGTGGTGGCCCAGGCCTGGCACTGGTTCGACCCGCGGACCGCCGTCCCCGAGATCGCCCGCGTGCTGCGTCCGGGTGGCCGGCTGGGAGTGGTGTGGAACGTCCGCAACCACCTGGTCGACTGGGTCGACCAGTTCACCCAGATCCTGCACCGCGGGGACCCGCTCGAGCCCTCGCACCGCGAACCGCGGTTCGGTGAGCTGTTCGGTCCGGTGGAGCACACGACCGTCGCCTGGGCGCACCGTCTCCCGGTGGCCGACCTGGTGACCCTGGCGGCCTCGCGCAGCCACACGCTCACCCTGCCGGAGGCGGACCGGGCCGAGCTGCTCGCAGCGGTGGAGCACCTGACCCGCACGCACCCGGACCTCGCGGCCAAGGACGTCGTGGACCTCCCCTACCGCGCCGAGTGCTGGCGCGCGGAGCTGCTGGACGCCTGACCGACCGACGTCCCGGCTGACGCGCCGCGCGCAGAACCGAGCGCGCGGCGCGTCAGCCCAGGTCGGATCGCAGCGCGTGGATCCGGACGAGCGTCGACCCCTTGCCGAGGATCTCCATCGACTCGAACAACGGCGGGGAGACCCGGCGCCCGCTGACCGCGACGCGCAACGGGGTGAACGCCACCCGCGGCTTGAGCCCCAGCTCGTCGACCAGGGCACGCGTCAGGGCGGTCTGGGTGGTGCCGGCGTCGAAGTCGTCCGCCCCGATCGGGTCCAGCGCGCCGATCGCGGCGTCCAGCACCCGGGCGGCGTCCTCGCGCAGCGCCGCCCGTGCGTCCTCGGTGATCTCCAGGTCGGCGTCGGCCACGAAGAGGAACCCGAGCATCCCCGGGGCCTCGCCCAGCAGCGTCATCCGCTCCTGGACCAGCGGGGACGCCGCGTCCAGGACCGACCGCTCGTTCCCAGGCAGCTCGTCGTAGAGGCGCGCGGAGACGACTCCGGCGTCGTGCAGGTAGGGCACGAGCCGCCCGCGGAAGTCCTCCGGGTCGAGCATGCGCAGGTGTGCGGCATTGATCGCCTCGGCCTTCTTCAGGTCGAACCGCGCCGGGTTGGCCAGCACGTCCGCGACGTCGAACGCGGCGACCAGCTCCTCGACCGTGAAGATGTCCCGGTCGGGTGCGATCGACCAGCCGAGCAGTGCCAGGTAGTTGAGCAGCCCCTCGGGGACGAAGCCGCGCTCGCGGTGCAGGAAGAGGTTCGACTCCGGGTCGCGCTTGGACAGCTTCCGGTTGCCCTCCCCCATCACGTAGGGCAGGTGGCCGTAGACCGGCTCCACGCTCGCGACGCCGATCGCCATCAGCGCGCG
Organism: uncultured Actinotalea sp.; assembly: GCA_964416715.1. Classification (GTDB taxonomy): domain Bacteria; phylum Actinomycetota; class Actinomycetes; order Actinomycetales; family Cellulomonadaceae; genus Actinotalea. Next base: position 3,376 of record CAYQFJ010000017.1, read on the forward strand.
GTACAGCACCACCTGGCGCGGGGTGGAGGAGAGCAGGTCCTCCCCGCGCAGCACGTGCGTGATGCCCATCAGGGCGTCGTCCACCGGGTTGGTCAGCGTGTACAACGGCTGCCCGTTGCCGCGGACGACGACGTAGTCCGGGATCGAGCCGGCGGCGAAGCTCAGCTCACCGCGCACCAGGTCGGTGAACACGACGTCCTCGTCCGGCATCCGGATGCGCAGCACCGGCAGCCGGCCCTCGTCGCGGAACGCGGCCTTCTGCTCGTGGGTCAGGTCGCGGTCGTACCCGTCGTACCCCAGCTTGGGGTCCCGCCCGGCCGCACGGTGGCGCGCCTCGACCTCCTCGGGGGTGGAGAACGACTCGTACGCGTAGCCGGCCTCCAGCAGGCGGGTCGCGACGTCGGCGTAGACGTCCGTCCGCTCGGACTGGCGGTACGGGCCATGCGGGCCGCCCACCTCGACGCCCTCGTCCCAGTCCAGGCCCAGCCAGTCCAGCGCCTCGAGGAGCTGCTGATAGCTCTGCTCGCTGTCCCGCGCGGCATCGGTGTCCTCGATCCGGAAGACGAAGGTGCCGCCGGTGTGCCGGGCGTAGGCCCAGTTGAACAGGGCGGTGCGGATCAGGCCGACGTGCGGGGTGCCGGTCGGCGAGGGGCAGAACCGCACCCGGACCTGGTCACCGGAGGCGGGGGTGGACGTCGTGCCCGAGGGCGTGGCGAGATGCTCTGACATGGTCCGGCCAGCCTAGTGCGCGCCGCACGCCGGCCCACGCGGCCCTGCCCGATGGCGCCCTCGCCCGTCCGGTCAGTCCTGCGAGGCCGGCCCGACCTGGTACTGGACGGTGACCTCGTCCTCGATCGACCCGACCGAGACGTAGAGGCCCAGCTCACCGTTGGTGAAGTTCTGCATCCACATCCGCATCTCGGACATGTCCGAGGTGATCGGGTCCCCCTCCGCCGTCCACTCCGAGCCGGCGAGCGCGGCCTCCATCTCGGCCTGCACGTCCTCGAACGTGGCGCCCGGGACCTGCAGGACCGCGTAGGTCACCGGCCCTGCACCCTCGTCGAGGACGATGGCGGAGGCGACCGTGTGGTCGGTCGGCAGCGGTACCGAGCTCGGCCACTCGTCCGGGAGCTTCGTCCCCATCTTCATCGAGCCCTCGTCGGAGGTGATCGTCACCTCCTCCTCACCCTCGTCGACGTCGATGTCGGCATCCATCGCGCCCTCGAGCGCCTTCTCGGCAGCGGCCTCACCGACGCGGTCGGCGATCGCTCCGCATCCGGCGACCAGGCCGGTGACCGCCAGGGCCATGACGGGGACGAGGACTCGGGTTCGAAGCAGACGCACCATGATCACGAACCTACCCGTCGCGCACCGGTACGGGCCATGCCGTGGCCCAGAGTTCACCCGCGCCCGGCGTCAGTCCCGGCGGATGACCGGGTTGCGCAGCACGCCGATGTCCTCGACCTCCACCTCGACCACGTCCCCGTGCACGATGGGCCCCACCCCCGCGGGCGTCCCGGTGAGGATCACGTCACCGGGCAGCAGGGTGAACACCTCGGAGGCGTAGGACACCAGGTGGGCGACGTCGAAGATCAGGTCCGCGGTGCGCCCGTCCTGCCGCACCTCACCGTTGACCCGGCACCGCACCGCCAGGTCGTCGACGTCCAGTCCGGGCACCACGTACGGGCCCAGCGGGCACGACGAGTCGAAGGCCTTGGCCCGGGTCCACTGCGGCTCGGTCCGCTGCACGTCGCGAGCGCTCACGTCGTTGGCGACGGTGTACCCGAACACCTGGTCCAGCGCGCGCTCGACCGAGACGTCCTTGGTCAGCTTGCCGATCACCACGGCGAGCTCGGCCTCGTGGTGGACCTCTCCGGAGTAGGCGGGCAGCACGATCGGGTCGTCCGGCCCGACGACGGCGGTGTTCGGCTTGAGGAAGAGCAGCGGCTCGGCCGGCGGCTCGTTGCCGAGCTCGGCGGCGTGCGCGGCGTAGTTGCGACCCACCCCGATCACCTTGGACCGCGGGATGACCGGGGCCAGCAGCCGCACGTCGTCCCGGTCCAGCGGGACGGTCTCCCCGGTCTGCTGGACCGGCATGTAGATCGGGTCCCCGGCGATGACGACGAGCTGTTCGCTGCCGGGCTCGCCGTCGACCAGGGCGTAGCGGGGGTCGTCCCCCGTGGTGAACCTCGCGATGCGCATCGCGGCAGGATATCGGGGTCCGTGAGTGTGACGTACGGTGGCGGCATGGCCATCGACGTACCGTCCACCGCGGATCTCGCCGAGCTGACCCAGCACCGCGGCCCCGGGTGCATCTCGATCTACGTGGCGTCCACGTGGTCACGGACCGGAGCCGCGCGCACCTCGATCGTGCACGACACCGAGGCCGCCCGGACGGCCCTGCGGTCGGCCGCGAACGAGGCACTCACCCAGCTGGCGGAGGTCGAGCTCGACCGGGCCCACCGCGACCGGATCAGCCGGGCCGTGGCCGACCTCGACCGGGACCGGGACTTCTGGCTGACGCAGGCGCGCACCGCCGCCGTGTTCGTCTCGCCGGAGACGACGCGGACCTTCCGCCTGATGAACGAGCTGCCGCAGCACACGGCGGTGGGCGACCGGTTCGACATCGGCCCCCTGGTCAGGGCCACGACCTTCGCGCACGACGGGTACGTCCTGGCCGTCACCGAGGGAGACGTACGGCTGGTGCACCTCACGCCGGAGGCGACCAGCCAGCGGATCGACCTGCCCACCCTGCCCGCGGACGCGGCGGAGACGCTCACCACCACGGTGACCGGCGGCCGGGCCGACCGACGTCGGGCCGACGGCGCCCTGGGGCCCAAGGTCGAGCAGCGCCGCTACTGCTCGATCGTCCAGGACGCGGTGCTGGACGCCATCGGGGACGCCCACACGCCCCTCGTGCTGGCGGCCGCCTCGGACCTGGACCCGGCCTACCGCGAGATCAACACGTACCGAGGCCTGCTCGAGCAGGGCATCGGGGCCAACCCCTCCGCGATGTCCTTGGACGACCTGGAGGCCAGGGGCCGCGCCGTCCTGGAGGAGCACTTCGAGGCCGACCTCGCCGCCTGGCGCAAGGAGTTCGGCTCGTTACGGAGCAACGGCCGGGGCAGCTCCCAGCTCAGCGACGTGGCCCGGGCCGCCACCAGCGGGATGGTGGACACGCTGCTGTTCGACCTCGAGTGGAACGGCGAGGGCCGGGTCGACGAGGCCGGTGGCATCACGATCGCCGAGGAGCCCGGGCCCACCACGTACGGGCTGCTGGACGAGGTCGCGGTCCGGGTGCTGCGCAACGGTGGGACGGTCAAGGCCGTACGCCGGGCGGACCTGCCCGACGACACCCCGCTGGCCGCCACCTACCGGTTCGCCCCCTGAACCAGTTCGCGGCCGCGGGCCCGGGTCGGTGACCTAGGCTTCCTCCGTGCCGCGCGTGGTGGGGGTCGACGTGACCCGAGGACTGGCGATCCTCGGCATGTTCGCCGCGCACCTGTCCGATGCGGACCCGGACTTCTGGTCGGCCTCTGGCTGGTTGCAGGTCGCCGACGGGCGGCCCTCCGCGGCGTTCGCACTGCTCGCCGGGGTGTCAGCCGCGCTGCTGAGCGGAGGCACCGTTCCCCCGTCGTCCCTGACGTACGCGAGGGTCCGGATCCTGGTCCGAGCCGTACTGATCTTCGTCATCGGCGTGGTGATGGTGGCCCTGGACACCCCGATCGCGGTGATCCTGCCCGCCTACGCGGTGATGTTCGCCATGCTGCTGCCGGTGCTCGGACTGCGGTCACGCGCCCTGGTCGGCACGGCCGCAGCGGTGCTGGTGGTGATGCCGCCGGTGATGCTCGCGGTGCGCGCGGCCTGGCCGCTGCAGGAGCCCGCTCCGCTGTGGGTCGAGCTGCTCTTCCCGCGGCACTACCCACCCGCGGTGTGGATCGCCTACCTGCTCGTGGGCCTCGCCGTCGGACGGCTGGACCTGCGCTCGTCCGCGGTACGACGCCGGCTGGTCGCCTGGGGTGTCGGGGCCGCCGCGGTCGGGCACGGGGCTGCGGCCCTGGCACGGCGGACGCTGGAACCCGGCACCTGGTGGCGGGCCGCGCTCGACGGCGAGCCACACGCGAACACCGCGCCGGAGGTGGTCGGCAACATCGGCGTGGTCCTCCTCGTGCTGGTGGGGGCGCTCGTCGTGGCCCAGCGCCTGCCGCGGGTGGTCGCACCGGTGGCCGCGACCGGCGCCCTCGCGCTGACCGCCTACTGCGGGCACCTGATCGCGATCGCGGTCCTGGGTCCACAGGTGGTTCGTGAGCCGCAGCCGCAGATCCTGGTCGCTTTCGTCGTCGTGACGCTGGTGGTCACCACCGTGTGGCGGCACCTGTGGGGCCGCGGCCCGCTGGAGCGTCTGCTGCACCGCTCGTCGGTGCGGCTCGCCGAGGCCGTGGTACCGGACCCGGTGCGCTGAGCCGGCCCGTCGCCGGCGGCTCCGGTGCGCTCGGAGGCGGACGCGGTCGGTGGAGACGCTGTCAGACGTGGGCGAGGAGCTGTCCGTGCAGGATCGCGAACCAGCCGTCGTCGGCCTGACCCCACTCGCGCCAGGCGTCGGCCAGGGACTCCAGCGCGACGTCGTCGGCCAGGCCGTGCGCGAGCGCCTGCTTCGCGAAGGCCGAGGACGTGACCCGCTCGGCCCAGGTCTCGGACCACCAGGCGCGGTCCTCCGCGGTGGCGTAGCACCAGACCCCGGCGCTCGGGGTGAGCACGTCGCCGTCGTAGCCCGCCTCCTGGAACCAGTTGAGCAGACGCCGGCCCGCGTCCGCCTCGGCCCCGTTGGCCACCGTCACCTCGTGGTAGAGCTCCAGCCACTCGTCCAGCCCCGCCGAGGCCGGGTACCAGGTCATGGCCGCGTAGTCGGCCTCGCGGACCGCCACCACCCCGCCCGGACGGGTCACCCGGCGCATCTCCCGCAGCGCCTTGACCGGCTCGGTCAGGTGCTGGAGCACCTGGTGGGCGTGCACGACGTCGAAGCTCGCGTCCTCGAACGGGAGGGCGGTCGCGTCCGCGGTGCGGAAGGTCACGTTGTCCGCCCCCGCGCGGTCCGCCGCCTCCTGGGCGACCTGCAGCACCTTGGCCGACATGTCCACGCCGACGACCTCCCCCGGCGCGACGCGTGCGGCCAGACCCGCGGTAATGGTGCCCGACCCGCATCCCACGTCGAGCAGTCGCTGACCTGGCTGCAGCTCGGGCAGCAGGTACGCGGCGGAGTTCTCCACCGTGCGGCGGCTGTGCGCGCGCAGCACGCTCTCGTGGTAGCCGTGCGTGTACGTGTCGGGGGTGCTCACCACTCAAGTAAGGCGCACGGTGGCGTCCGTATCAAGTGACGGTACGCGGCGTCTCAGTGTGCGGGCGGCCCGGCCGTCGTGCCTCAGGAGGTCGCCGAGGCTCGGGCCAGCGCGACACCCCGGTTGGCGAGCTCGTCCGCCCGCTCGTTGCCCACGTCCCCCGAGTGGCCCTTCACCCACACCCAGTGGATCCGGTGCCGGGAGACCTCCTCGTCGAGCGCACGCCACAGGTCGGCGTTCTTCACCGGCTTCTTGTCCGCCGTGCGCCAGCCGTTGCGCTTCCAGCCGGCCAGCCACCGGCTCATCCCGTTCATCACGTAGGTCGAGTCGACGTGCAGGGTGACCTCGCACGGCCGGGTCAGCGCCCGGAGTCCCTCGATCACCGCGGTGAGCTCCATCCGGTTGTTGGTGGTGAGCTCCTCACCACCGAACAGCTCGCGCTCGTGGTCGCCGTACCGCATCCACACACCCCAGCCACCGACGCCGGGGTTGCCCTTGCACGCACCGTCGGTCCACATCTCCACCGGGCTGAGCGCGTCGGACGGTCTCCCCCCGGTCCGGTCGCCGTCCGTCACGGCCACAGCAGCTCCCGGGTCCAGCCCTGATCCCGGCGACGGTACGCCAACCGCAGGTGCACCCAGTCCGGGTCGCCCTGCCAGAACTCGACCTCCTCCGGGACGATGCCGTGCACCACCCACGTCTCGACCCCGAGCGTCGGGTCGGCCTCAGTCCGCTCGCGGGCCCGGGTCAGGGCGGCCGCGAGGTCCGCCGGGTCACGCAGCGGCTGCTCCGGACGGGCCGCGACGGCCGCCGCCCGGGACGCCGGTGAGCGACGGGCCAGGTCGGCGGCGCACTCCTCGGCCGGCAGCGTCCGGACCCGACCGGTGAGCCGCACGTGACGCACCCGACCCGGCCAGTGGAACGACGCCGCGGCGCGCGGGTCGGCGCGCACGTCCTGCGACTTGCGGGTCCGGGAGTCGGTGGCGAACCACCAGGTGCCGTCGTACAGGTCCCGCAGCACCACGACGCGGGCCGAGGGGGTTCCGTCCGGCGCCACCGTGGCCACGCTCATGGCCTGCGGCTCGGGCTCCCCGGCATCGACGGCGTCGGCGAACCAGTCCGTGAACAGGACGACCGGGTCGTCCGGGGCATCCGCCGGGTCGAACGGCGGGGCGAGTGCATTCTGGGGCGACACCGCCCGCAGCAGGTCCGTCATGCTCCGCGCCCGGCCGGCGCCGCTGTCCTCCACCACGCTCCCGACCCTAACGGCGCGACTACGGCCAGGGGTCCAGCACGGGCAGCTCGGTCGGCACACCGTCGCGCTCGGCGACGATCGGCAGCGCCGGCTCCCTGCCGGCGAGCCAGGCGAACACGTCGTTCGCCGCACCGTTGACGACCACCGGCTCGCCGGTGCCGACCGTGCGCGGCTCGTCGACGTCCCACGGCTCGATCTCGACCTGCACACCCGCCGGCACACGCGGCGCGAGGTACTCCGCGAGGTGGTCCCGCAGCGGGGCGTCCCAGATGTCGGTGTGCTCCAGGCCCAGGTCGAGGTCGGTCAGGTGGATGGCGAGCTCTCGCCACCACAGGTCCACCACGGCCGACGCCGGCCTGTCGCGGTACCCGGTCGTCCGGGCGGCGGCCTGCGCGTCCAGCGCCGCGCGGGCGCGGCCGACCCGCTCCACGGTCGCCCGTAGCCGGGTGCGGTGCTCGTGCGCGCCGGCCCCAGCGCCCTCCTCGATGGCGGCGTCGCGGGCGGGGCGGCCGCCGTCGTAGAACTCCACCACCGTCCCGGTCCTGGCGTTCTCGAGCTGACGGGCCACGCCGTCCCCCAGCCCGGCCAGGTGCGCGAGCACGTGGCCGCGGGTCCAGCCGGGCAGCCGGGACGGACCGGCGACCTGCTGGTCGGTGAGCAGGTCGAGCAAGGTGAGCAGACGAGCCTCGGCCGTCTCGATCTGCACGTCCCGCTGCTGCGGGTCGCGCTCGGGGTCCGTCACGGTTCCTCCTACGTGTCCGGTCACGTGCTGGGTCGTTCTCCCCGGGGCAGGTCGACCCTAACGCCCGCGACCTACGCTGGACCGGTGAACGTCCCGGCCCGGACCTGGCTTCCCGCGCGTGCGTGGCAGCCACGCGCCCAGCAGCACGCACGGCGCGCGGACGCCCTGACCGCGGCCCACCGCGTCCGACGGGCCGCCGGGGAACGCCACGCCATCGACGACTTCCTCTACGACTACTACGGCGTGCGCCCGTCGCTGCTGCGCCGCTGGCACCCCGGCCCCGACGTCGTCCTCGGCCCGACACCGCAAGGCGCGGCCGAGCACACCGGCTGGCGATGGTACGTGCGCACCGGAGGTGAGGCGCGTGACCCGGCGGGCGACGAGGTCGTGCGGGACGGCGTCGTGCGGGACGGCGTCGTGCTGGACACCACCGCGTTCCTCGCCGACCGCGGGGAGGGCGTGCGCCACATCCACCGCCTGCTGACCGCGACGGCGTCGAGGCCCGCGCACACCGGCTGCTTCGGTCTGCACGAGTGGGCGATGGTCTACCGCCAGGACGACGGCGGTCGGCGGCACGACCTCCCGCTGCGGCTCGGCCGGGACGGGACGGACCGGGTGGTCGAGTCGCACCAGATCCGGTGCAGCCACATCGACGCCTTCCGCTTCTTCACCCCCGAGGCGGTGCCTCGCAACCGGCTCCAGCCGACCCGGGCGACCCAGGTCGCGATGGAGCAGCCGGGGTGCCTGCACGCGAACATGGACCTGCTCAAGTGGGCCCTGAAGCTCGGACCCACCGTCCCCGGTGAGCTGCTGCTCGACTGCTTCGAGCTGGCTCGTGACATCCGCACGCTGGACATGCAGGCTTCCCCGTACGACGTCTCGTCGCTCGGTGAGCGCACGGTCGCGATCGAGACCGTCGAGGGCAAGGCCGAGTACATCGCCCGGCAGCGCGACTTCGCCGACCGCGCCTCCGCGCTGCGGACACGACTCATCGACGTGTGCCGCACCGTCCTGCCCGGCGACCACGCGGCTGCCAGACTCTGACGATGGCGATCAGATACCCCGAGCCGCTGTCGCCCGGCGACCGGATCGGCATCACCGCACCGTCGAGCGGAGTCACCGACCTGCTGCGGCCGCGGTTCGAGCACTGCCTCGACGTGCTGCGCAGCGGCGGCTTCGAGGTCGTGGTCGGCGAGTGCCTGGAAGGGTCGGGGCCCGTGAGCGCACCCGCGGCCGAGCGCGCCGCAGAACTGACCGCGATGCTCGTCGACCCCGCGGTGCGCGCCGTCGTCCCGCCCTGGGGCGGCGAGCTGGCGATCGACCTGCTCCCCCTGCTGGACTGGGACGCGATCGATCGCGCCGACCCGACGTGGCTGGTCGGGTTCTCGGACATCTCGACGCTGCTCGCCGCGTGGACGCTGCGCTCCGGTGTCGCCACCCTGCACGGGCAGAACTTGATGGACACGCCGTACGCCGTCCCGCCCCCGCTGCTGTCGTGGCTCGACGTGGCGTCGCTGCCGACCGGGGCCACGTTCACGCAGGGACCGGCCGAGAAGTACCGCGCCGAGGGGTACGACGACTTCGTCGCCGACCCGACCGTCGACGAGTTCACTCTCGACACGCCCGGCGGGTGGGTCCGGCTCGACGGGGACGGCGACGTCCACGTCGAGGGGCGGTTGTTCGGTGGCTGCATCGAGACCGTCTCGAACCTCACCGGGACGCCCTACGGCGACGTCCCCGGGTTCGCCACCCGGCACGCCGCCGACGGGCTCGTCGTCTACCTCGAGGCGGCCGAGGCGCCGTCGTTCGACATCGGTCGCCGGCTGCACGGGATGCGGCTCGCCGGCTGGTTCGACGACGCGCACGCCGTGCTTATCGGTCGCACCCGGGCGCCGGGCGCCCCCGGCTACACCCAGCCGGACGCCGTGCTCGACGCTCTCGGTGGGCTGGGTGTCCCGATCATCGCCGGGGTCGAGTGCGGGCACGTCCCGCCGTACATGTCGTTGGTCAACGGTGCCCGCGCGGTCGTCACCTGGTCGCCCGATGCCGCAAGCATCGACCAGTCGTTGACCTGACGCTCGGCCACGGAACCTTCATGCACGCCTCCCCACCGACGAGGAGCAGAGTCGCACTGGGAGGATGGGGGTGATGAACCCTCTCGACACTGACCTCGCAGCGCCCGCACAGAACCTCGCGGACCGGGTGCCGGCCGACCCCACCGACCCCGACGCGCTGTACGAGGCCTTCGTCGGCTGGGCCGGCGACGAAGGGTTCACGCTCTACCCGGCGCAGGACGAGGCGGTGCTCGGCCTGGTCACCGGGTCGCACGTGATCCTGTCCACACCTACCGGGTCGGGGAAGTCGCTGGTCGCCGTCGCCGCACACTTCGTCGCGCTGGCCCAGGGCAGGCGCACGTACTACACGGCGCCGCTCAAGGCGCTGGTGAGCGAGAAGTTCTTCGATCTGGTCCGAGCCTTCGGCTCGCAGAACGTCGGCATGATGACCGGCGACTCGGCGGTCAACCCCGACGCCCCGATCATCTGCTGCACGGCGGAGATCCTGGCGAACATCGCTCTGCGCACCGGTGACGGCACCGCCGAGCGCCCCGACCACCCCGACGACCCAGCGGTCCCCGGCGAGGACGCCGTCGGGCAGGTGGTGATGGACGAGTTCCACTTCTACTCCGACCCGCAACGCGGCTGGGCGTGGCAGGTGCCGCTGCTGGAGCTGCCGCGCACCCAGTTCCTGCTGATGTCCGCCACCCTGGGCGAGGTCGACTTCTTCGCCGAGGACCTGCACCGCCGTTCCGGCCGCGAGGTCGCCACCGTCACCAACACCGAGCGCCCGGTACCGCTGACCTTCGGCTACGTCGTCGAGCCGTTGCACGAGGTGGTCGAGGAGCTGGTGCACACCAGGCGGGCCCCGGTGTACCTGGTGCACTTCACCCAACGGGACGCGGTCGAGCGCGCCCAGGCTCTGCTGTCGACCACGCTGGCCTCGCGCGAGCAGCGCGACGAGATCGCCGCCGAGCTCGGCGACTTCCGGTTCGGCACCGGCTTCGGCAAGACGCTCTCCCGCCTCCTGCGGCACGGTGTCGGCATCCACCACGCGGGGATGTTGCCCAAGTACCGCCGGGTGGTCGAGCGACTGACCCAGCGCGGGCTGCTCACCGTCGTCTGCGGAACCGACACGTTGGGGGTGGGGATCAACGTGCCGATCCGCACCGTCGTCCTGACCTCCTTGGTGAAGTACGACGGCGTGCGGATGCGGCACCTGAGCGCGCGCGAGTTCCACCAGATCGCCGGACGGGCCGGCAGGGCCGGCTACGACACCGTCGGTGAGGTGCTCGTGATGGCCCCCGACCACGTGATCGAGAACCGCAAGCTCCTCGCCAAGGCCGGGGACGACCCGAAGAAGCTCAAGAAGATCGTCCGCAAGAAGGCCCCCGAGGGGGCGGTGAACTGGACGGACAAGACCTTCGAGCGCCTGCGCGACGCTCCGCCCGAGCCGCTCACGTCGAGCTTCGCCGTGAGCCACGCGATGGTGCTCAACGTCCTCGCGCGCGCCGACCGAGGCTCCGACCCGGTCGAGGCGATGACGCACCTGCTCACCGACAACCACGAGCCCGAGGCCGCCCGCGGACGGCACGCGCGCCAGGCGGTGCGGATCTACCGCTCGCTGCGCACCGCCGGCGTCGTCGAACGGGTGCGGCGTGACGACGACCGCGGCTGGACGGTCCGGCTCACCGTGGACCTGCCGGCCGACTTCGCCCTGAACCAGCCGCTCTCGCCGTTCGCCTACGCGGCGCTCGACGTGCTCGACCGGGAGTCGCCGTCGTACGCGGTGGACGTGCTGTCGGTGATCGAGTCGACGCTGGACGACCCGCGCCAGGTGCTGGTCGCCCAGGAGAAGAAGGTCCGGGGGGAGGCGATCGGCGCGATGAAGGCCGAGGGCTACGACTACGACGAGCGGATGGCGGCGCTCGAGGAGGTCACCTACCCCAAGCCCCTGGCCGAGCTGCTCGAGGGTGCCTTCGCCATCTACCGCCGGTCGAACCCGTGGGTGGCCGACCACGAGCTGTCCCCCAAGTCGGTGGTGCGTGACCTGCACGAGCGCACCATGACGTTCACCGAGTACGTGTCCTTCTACGGGCTCGAGCGCACCGAGGGCGTGCTGCTGCGGTACCTCGCCGACGCCTATCGCGCCCTTCGCCAGACCGTCCCGGCCGAGCGACGTGACGAGCAGCTCGAGGACCTGGTCGAGTGGCTCGGCGAGCTCGTGCGCGGCACCGACTCCAGCCTGCTGGACGAGTGGGAGCGGCTGGCGCATCCCGACGCCGTGGACGCCGCGGTGGCCGGGGGCGCGGATCACACGACAGCGGCCGACGCCGACGCTCCGCCACCGATCACCGCGAACCCACGCGCTTTCCGCGTCCTGGTGCGCAACGCGCTGTTCCGCCGGGTCGAGCTCGCGTCGCGCGAGCGCTGGGGCGAGCTCGGGGCGCTGGGCGACCTCGACCCGGACGGTGAGCCGTGGACCACCGAGCGCTGGCGCGACGCCCTGGACCCGTACTTCGACGAGCACTCCGACATCGGCACCGGTCCGGCCGCCCGGGGCCCGGACCAGCACCGGGTCGAGGTGCGCGACGGCGTCTGGGAGGTCCGCCAGGTGCTCGACGACCCCGCCGGTCACGGCGACTGGCGGATCGACGCCGTCGTCGACCTGGCGGCCAGCGACGCCGCGGGCGAGGTCGCGCTGCGCATCGTCGCCGTCGGACGGCTCTGAACCCGCCCGCCGCCCGCCGCCCGCGCCCCGAGGCCCGCGCCCCGAGGCCCGCGAGCCCGCGCGGCCGGCATCCCGACCCTTATCCGGTGAGGTTCCGGGCGCGAATCGCAACCGAAACCTCACCGGATCGGCACGGCGCCGGATCGGCACGGCACCGGATCGGCCCCGTGCGGTCACATCCGAACCCGTGGCGGCGTCAGGTCGGTGAGAGCACGCGACGCGGGCTCCACGAGGAGAGGACGACGATGGCACGGATCACCGGACTGCCGAAGCCGCCGGGGCGGGTCAAGCGGCTGGCGCTGTGGGCCACCCGACGCAGGTACGGCAAGGTGCTGGAGCCGGCGACCTACTGGGCGCACCACACCGGCGTCTTCTGGAGCACGATGCTGCTCGAGGGAACCCTACAGGCGACCCGGCAGCACCTGCCCGCCGCCCTGCACGACCTGGTGGTGCACCGCGTCTCGGTGGTCATCGGCTGCCCGTGGTGCATCGACTTCGGCGCCATGGAGGCCCTGCACACGGGGATGACGCCCGAGCGCGTCCTGGCGGTACCGGACTACGCGGGATCGGACCTGTTCACCGACGCCGAGAAGCGCGCCATGGCGTACGCCGATGCGATGACCGCCACGCCGCCGACGGTGACCGACGAACAGGTCACCGCGCTGCGGGAAGAGCTGGGTGAGTGCGCACTGGTCGAGCTCACCCACCTCATCTCGCTGGAGAACCAGCGGTCGCGCTTCAACCACGCCCTGGGGATCACCGCCCAGGGCTTCACCGACGCCGAGGTCTGCGCACTTCCCCTCTGAGACCCGCCCGACCGTGATCCGGTGAGGTTTCGGTCGTGATTCACGACCGAAACCTCACCGGATCGGACCCGTCTCGGGCGGCCCGGGGCGGGTCAGACACGGGTGAGCTTGTCCGGGTTGCGGATCATGTCGATGCGGTGGATCCGGCCGTCGGACCCGACGTGCGGCACCACCAGGGTGAGCTCCTCGACGGGAGCGCCGACGCGGACGAGCACCCCGGCCTCACCGTTGACCAGCACCGCCTCGGGCTCGAACCGGACGTCGACCAGCGAGGCGCGCAGGCCGAGGAGGAGCCGGGCCACCTTGCCGGCACCGACCACGGGCCGGAGCGCCGCCTTGACCCGGCCGCCGCCGTCCGAGTGCGCAACGACACCGGGAGCCAGGAGGCCGACAAGGGCGTCCAGGTCTCCGTCGAGCACGGCCGCGGACAGCGCGCCGAGCGTCGCTTCCTGCTCGGCCACCGGCACCAGTGCGGGCACGCGCGCCTCCCGCACGTGGCGTCGTCCGCGGGATGCGAGCTGACGCACGGCCGCAGGGCTGGACCCGAGCACGTCGGCGATCTCCTCGAACGGCACCGCGAACGCATCGTGCAGCACGAACGCGACCCGCTGCTCGGGCGAGAGCCTCTCCAGGACCACGAGCATCGCCAGCCGGACCGACTCGTCGACCTCGAAGAGCTCAGCCGGCCCGCGCGGCTGGTCACGGCCGACGACGACCGGCTCGGGCAACCACTCGCCGACGTACACCTCACGGGCGCGCCGGGCAGCTCGCAGCCGGTCTAGGCACAGCCGGGAGGTGACCGTGGTCAGCCACGCGCCGAGGTCCCTGATTGCGTTGCGGTCGGTCCCGGAGAGCCGCAGCCAGGCGTCCTGGACGGCATCCTCGGCGTCGGCCAGGGTGCCGAGGATGCGGTAGGCCAGGCCGGTCAGTCGGCCCCGGTGCGGCTCGAACTCCGCCGCGAGCGCGCTCTGGTCCACACGCGCCTTCCCCCGCTCCTGCTCGCCCACTGCAACCTCCTCAGGCGGACCACGATGCCTCATCCGGCGCGCTCCTCCCGAACGATCAGGTGAGGATGTCGGCGCGGATCGCGACCGCAACCTCGCGAGATCGGAGATGTCCATATCGTGAGACGTTCGACCGTCGGGGTTTGCAGCGTTGCAAATTCTCGGTAGACAAAGGCCACGACGACACAGCGAGTGCCTCCCCCACCCCGATCGTGAGTCCGGGAGCACAGCACGGCGAAGGAGCCATCGATGCAGGCGACGTTCACCGCGAACACGGACTTCCTGGTCGGCACCGTCGACCGCCGCCTGTTCGGGTCGTTCGTCGAGCACATGGGCCGGTGCGTCTACACCGGGATCTACGAGCCCGACCACCCGGCCGCGGACGATGACGGCCTGCGCCAGGACGTGCTCGAGCTCACCCGAGAGCTCGGCGTGACGCTCGTGCGCTACCCCGGCGGGAACTTCGTGTCCGGGTACCGGTGGGAGGACGGCGTCGGTCCGGTCGACGAACGACCACGCCGGCTGGACCTGGCCTGGCGGGCCACCGAGTCCAACGCGTTCGGCCTGCACGAGTTCATGACCTGGACCAGCCGGGCCGGCGTCGAGCCGATGATGGCGGTGAACCTCGGCATGCGCGGTCCGCAGGCCGCGGCCGAGCTCGTCGAGTACGCGAACCATCCGGGCGGCACGCAGCTGTCCGACCTGCGCCGGGCGAACGGCAGCACGGACCCGTTCGCCATCAAGCTGTGGTGCCTGGGCAACGAGATGGACGGCCCCTGGCAGATCGGTGCGAAGACGGCCGACGAGTACGGCCGGCTGGCCGCGGAGACGGCCAAGCTCATGCGTCTGGTCGATCCGACGATCGAGCTGGTGGCCTGCGGGAGCTCGATGCGTTCGATGCCGACCTTCGGGTCCTGGGAGGCGACGGTCCTGGACCACTGCTTCGACCAGGTCGACTACGTCTCGCTGCACGCCTACTACGAGGAGCACGACCAGGACCTCGCCGGATTCCTCGCGACCTCCCTCGACATGGACGCCTTCATCCAGGAGGTCGTCTCCACCGCCGACCACGTCGCTGCCACCCACCGCAGCAGCAAGCGGCTGCGGCTGTCCTTCGACGAGTGGAACGTCTGGTTCCAGCGCGCCTTCCCCGGCGTCACGGCCCAGACCTGGCAGGACGAGCCCCGCCTGATCGAGGACACGTACGACGTCGCGGCCGCCGTCGTCGTCGGCTCGTACCTGATCACGCTGCTGCGGCACGCCGACCGGGTGGGGGTGGCCTGCCAGGCGCAGCTCGTCAACGTCATCGCCCCGATCCGCACCGAGCCGGGCGGCCCGGCCTGGCGCCAGTCGATCTTCCACCCCTTCGCCCAGGCCGCCCGGTACGCCCGCGGCCAGGTGCTGCACCTGGCACTGACCAGCCCGACGTACCGGACCGAGCCGTACGGCGACGTCCCGGTGCTCGATGCCGTCGCCACCTGGGACGACGCCACCGGTGAGGTCGCGGTTCTCGCGGTCAACCGGGACCTGACCGAACCACTGCGGCTGAACGGTGCACTCCAGGGCTTCGGTCTGCTCCGCGTCGTCGAGCACACGACCCTCGCGGCCGACGACGACGTCCGCCGGACCAACACCCGCACCACGCCCGATGCCGCGGTCCCCCGCCCGGTCACGACGTCGCGCGTGGTCGGCACCGTTCTCGAGGCGGATCTGCCCGCGCTGTCCTGGAACGTGATCCGGCTCGCGCCGGTTCCGGGCGAGTGACCGAAGGAGGACCCATGGCCACCGCAACCGCAGCTCCTCCGACAGCCCTGCCCGCCGGTGCCGCCCGACGCCGTCGAGCGGAGGCCCGGAACGCGGCCCTGTTCCTGGCACCGTTCCTGGTGCTGTTCGGGCTGTTCATCCTCCTGCCCGTCGGCCAGGCCGTGGTCATGAGCCTGTTCGACTGGGACCTGCTGACCCAGTCCGCCACCGACTTCGGCCTGGACAACTACGTCCGGATGCTCGGCGGGACCGGACTCACCTGGTCCGCGACCGTCCTGCCCTCGTGGCGGATCCCGCTGCTGGTCGCGCTGGTCATCGTGCTGGCCGCGGGTGCCACGGGACGGCTGCGCAGCCGTGCGGCACTGACCTGCGGCGCACTGCTGGTTGCCGCACTGGTCGTGGTCGGCATCCACCCGGGCCCCGGTGGGAGCTGGAACGACCCGAGGTTCTGGGCCGCCTTCCAGCACACCGTCGAGTTCACCGTGATCTCCACGCCGCTGCTCGTCGTCGGGGGGCTCGGGATGGCCCTGCTGGTGCACCGTCCCGGCCGGATGTCCACCGCGTACCGCACGGCGCTGTTCCTCCCGTACGTGCTGCCGGTCTCCGTGGTGACCCTCATCTGGATCTACCTGCTCAACCCCGACCGCGGCCTGCTGGCCGCCGTCACCGAACGACTCGGCTGGGGAGCCCCGGACTACCTCAACCAGCCGGGGACCGCGCTGCTGGCCATCGTGCTGACCACGGTGTGGTGGACCGTCGGGTTCAACATGGTGCTGTTCATGGCCGGTCTGCAGGACGTCGAACCGTCGTTGTACGAGGCGGCATCGCTGGACGGGGCAGGCCGCTGGGCGTCCTTCGTGCACGTGACGATCCCCGGCCTGCGCCGGGTGACCGTTCTCGTCGTCGTCGCCCAGGTCATCGCGTCGTTCCAGATCTTCGGGCAGGTCTACATCATGACCCGCGGGGGCCCGGGGGACTCCACGCTCGTGCTCATCCAGCACGTCTACGAGTCCGGGATCCGCGACTCCGCGCTCGGGTACGCCTCGGCCGTCTCACTCGTCCTGCTCGTGGTGATCCTGATCGTCTCCCTGGCCCAGCTCAAGCTGCTCCGTCACGAGGAGTCCTGATGACCACCGACGTCGTGCGTTCCCCCGCCACAACCCGCACGCCACCGTCACCCGGTACGTCGTCGAGCCGGCCCGGGGGTCGTTCCCGCTGGCGCAGCCGCGCGTTCCATCTGCTGATGGTGGTGGCGTGCGTGACCTGGCTGATCCCGATCGTGTGGATGACCGTCCTGGCGCTGTCCGACAACGAGGCGCTGCAGCGCAACAGCCAGACGCTCGTCCCGCTCGGGCTGACCTTCGACAACCTCGTCGGCGAGCTGAGCACGTCACTGATCCCGCGCTGGTTCCTCAACAGCGTGATCGTCACCGGTGTCACGACCGTGGGCACGGTACTGACCTCGGCGATGGCCGGGTACGCGTTCGGGCGGATGCGCTTCCGCTTCCGCAACGCTCTGTTCATCGCGACACTCGCGGGCCTGATGGTGCCGCGGGAGGCGATGTTCATCCCGCTGTACCTGATGTTCGCCAGCACCGACCAGATGAACACCTACCAGGCACTGGCCCTGCCGCGGATCGCGCTGCCGTTGGGTGTGTTCATCATGACCCAGTTCTTCCGGGCCGTCCCGCAGGAGATGGAGGAGGCCGCCCGGCTCGACGGCGCGGGGCACTGGCGCATCTTCGCCCAGGTCATGCTCCCGCTGGCGCGTCCCGCCATGGCCGCGCTGGCGATCTTCGCCTTCGTCCAGTCCTGGAACGACTACCTGTGGCCACTGGTGGTGGGCACCCACCCGGATTTCTACACCCTGACCGTGGGCCTGGCGCAGCAGCAGGCCTCGTTCGAGGCGGCGCGCAGCCTCGGAGATCTGATGGCACGCGGAGTGCTGGGGAGCATCCCGCTCGTCGTCGTGTTCCTGCTGTTCCAACGACAGCTCGTCCGCGGCATCACGCTCGGCAGCGGCGAGAAGTGACCACGAGCCCCCGGTTTCCCCACACCGAGGCCTCGTCAAACCTCAAGGAGAAGATGATGTCCGTCGCGAACCTTCGCACACCCGCCCTGTGGTCGGGCCTGTGCATCGCCGCCCTCGCGCTGAGCGCGTGCAGCGGATCCACCTCACCGACCGAGGGCGAGTCCGAGGCGATCTCCGTCAATGACGTCACCGACGACCAGCTCGAGGGACTGACCCTGTCCGTCGGCGACTTCTTCGGCGACTGCGTCGACGCGGTCGCCGACCAGACCGATCCCTCGGTCGGGACCACCGAGTGCGAGACGATGCGCATCCTCAACAACAAGTTCAATGCCGACAACCCTCACGGGATCACGGTCAACCGCGAAGCCGGTTCGGAGTGGTCGGTCTACTACGACGCGGTGAACTCCGCCTTCGCCGCCAACACCGCGCCGGACATCCTCTTCATGCACGCGTCGAACATCCCCGACTACTCCGGGCGCGGTCTGCTGCTCCCGGTGGGAGACGCGTACGAGGCCGTCGGCCTCGACGCCTCGGACTTCACCGAACCCGCGATGGGCGGCGTCACCGACGACGGGGTCGTCTACGGCGTGCCGCACGACATCCACGGGAACCTCGTCCACGTGAACATGGACCTGATGGCGCAGGCCGGGCTGGTCGACGGCGACGGGAACGCCGTGCTGCCCTCCAGCCCCGACGAGCTCAAGGCCCAGGCCGCCCAGTTCACCGAGGCGACCGGACGGCAGTACATCGCCTGGGCGAACGACTTCAACATCCCGTTCCGGATGTTCTGGACCCTCGTCGCCCAGCAGGGCGAGACGGTCATCTCCGACGACGGCGAGGCGACGGTCGACACCGAGGCCGGCCACGAGGCACTCGGTCTGATCGCCGACCTCTACGCCGAGGGGATCGCAGACCCGACCCAGACCTACGACTCCTCCCAGCAGGCGTGGCTCAACGGGGAGGTCGGCATTCTGGTCAACGGCAACTGGGCGGTCAACGAGTACGACCGGTCCGCGACATTCGACTACCGGGCGTTGACCTTCCCGACGCTCTACGACGAGCCGGCCGTCTGGGCGAACTCCCACACCTGGGTGGTGCCGGTCCAGGAGGACGCGGACCCCGCACGCTACCGGGCCGCACTGGAGTACGCGGCGTTCATGAGCGACCACAGCGAGGCCTGGGCCCTGAACACCGGGCACCTGTCCCCCCGGAAGTCGGTCCTGGAGAGCGACTCGTACCGGGACGCGCCCCAGCGTGCCGGTTACGCGCAGACCGCGGACATCGCCAGCCTGGTGCCGCAGATCAACGGCTGGCAGGGGGCCGAGGACGCCCTGGCCCGGGCCCTGGAGACGGTGTGGCTCTCCGGCGCCTCGGTGGACGACGCGCTGGCGCAGGCGCAGTCCCAGGTCGAACGTCAGCTCGACAAGTAGTGATCACGGCCGGTGCCCCGCGCGGCGGCGACCTCGTCGCGCGGGGCACCGGTGCACCACCACCCGGTCCGGCCAACGGCTCGGCCTCCGGGCACGACCGTCGTGAATAGACTTTGCCGTTGTCGGAGGGAGACCCATGGCAGTGCGGCTCCAGGACGTCGCGGAACGTGCCGGCGTCTCGGTCCGGACGGTGTCCAACGTCGTCAACGACTTCCCCCACGTCAGCCCCGGGGTACGTGAACGTGTCAAGCAGGCGATCACCGAGCTCGGGTACACCCCCAACCTGACGGCGCGCTTCCTGCGCGGAGGGCGTACCGGGATGATCGCGTTGGCGGTTCCCGACCTGTCCGTCCCGTACTTCGCCGAGCTCGCTCGGCACATGATGCGCGCCGCGCAGGGCCACGGTCTGACACTGCTGATCGAGGAGACCGACGGGGACCGGGATCGCGAGGTGCTGTTCGCGACCGGCCCGCGGTCCACCGCCATGGACGGGCTCGTACTCAGTCCGCTGTCGACCGACGCGGCGGACCTGAGCGGCGGCAAGGTCCCGGTGGTCCTGCTGGGTGAGCGCAGCGTCGGCGCCTCGATCGACCACATCGCCATCGACAACGTCGACGCCGCCCGGACGGCCACCGCCCACTTGATCGGTCTGGGACGGCGGCGGATCGCGGCCATCGGGGCGCGGTCGGGCAAGGACAGCCGGATGGCCGACCTGCGCCTGGCCGGCTACCGCGACGCACGGGCCTCGGCGGGGCTGCCCGGTGACGAGGAGATCGTCGTCACCACCGAGTGGTTCACCCGGCGGGACGGGCACGCGGCGGTGCTCGACCTCTTCGGTTCAGGGGCACGCCCCGATGCCCTGTTCTGCTTCAACGACCTGCTCGCTCTCGGGGCGATCCGCGCCGTCGCCGACCTCGGGCTGCGGTGCCCGGAGGACGTCGCCGTCGTCGGCCTCGACGGGATCGAGGACGGCGTCTACTCCGTGCCGAGTCTCACGACGATCGCACCGGACAAGGAGTACATCGCCCGCCGTGCCGTCGAGATGCTCGCCGACCGGATCGGTGCGGCGAGCGGCGACCGCGCGCCCGTCGACGACGTCGCCACGTTCGAGCTCGTGGTCCGGGAAAGCTCCCGACTCTAGCCTGAGTCCGGTCGGGACGAGTGCACGGGTCAGGGCACCCGGACGGTCCACTCCTGGGTGGAGAACTTGGTCGCGACCAGGTGCTCGGCACGCTCCCGCTCGGCGGCAGTGACGGCGCCGTCGACAGTGGCGTACCGGGACCGGAAGTGCTTCTTGAACGCCTCGATCACGTCGGCGCGGGCCATACCGGTCTGCGAGCGCAGCGGGTCGACGCGCTTGTTGGCGCTCGTGGTCCCCTTGTCGGACATCTTCTCCCGCCCGATCCGCAGCACCTCGAGCATCTTGTTCGCGTCGATGTCGTAGGCCATCGT
>CAYQFJ010000017.1:23991-32948 GCA_964416715.1 uncultured Actinotalea sp.
AGGTTGCCGCCGTGCTCGCCGAACACGGCGTCCGCGCCGTTGGCCAGGCGCTTCTGCGCAGCCCCGGCGATCTTGCCGGCCGGGGAGGCGATGTCGTTCAGCGGTACGTAGGTGGCATCGATCCCGAGTTCCCGCAGGGCACCGAGCACCCAGTCGTCGAGGAAGGAGTAGGACCGCTCGAAGCTCAGCCCCTCGACCAGCGAGCGGGGGACGGTCAGCGAGTACGTGATGGTGTTGCCCGGTTCGATGAACATCGCCCCACCACCGGACACCCGGCGTACCACGGTGATGCCGTGCCGCTCCGCACCTTCCGGGTCGACCTCGTTGCGCAGCGACTGGAACGAGCCGATCACCACGGCCGGGGCGCCCCACTCCCAGATCCGCAGCGTCGGGGCACGCCGCTCGGCGCCGACCTCCTCGGCGAGCACCTGGTCCAGGGCCATGTGCATCGCCGGAGACTCGGGCCCCTCGTGCACGATCTCGAAGGTGTGGTCCTCCCAGCGGGTCGCGTGGCCCAGTGCCCGCCGCACGGCGATCGCGACGGCCTCGGCGTTGAAGCCGACCATCGCGACGTCGTCGTCCAGCACGCTCTCGATCACCTGGGTGAGCTGGGCGACGCTCGCGGTCTCGGGCATGCCGAGCAGGGCACCGTCGATGCTCTCCAGCGCGGTGTCGGGTTCGAGGAAGAAGTCACCGCTGACGACGGCGTGGCTCACCCGCCCGTCATCGACCTCCACGTCGACGGCGACCATCTTGCCGCCCGGAACCTTGTACTCACCGCGCATGAAGTCATCCTATGTTTGGACGGTGCCCGGCACCAGCGCCGGCGGCGACGGGTTGCTACGAGCGGTCGGTCACCCCCGCCTGGAGCAGCCCGAAGACGACCGCGTCCACCAGCGCCTCCCAGGAGGCCTCGACGATGTTCGGCCCGACGCCGACGGTGCGCCAGGTGGTCTCGGCCTCGACGTCGCGGGTCTCCACCAGCACCCGGGTGACCGCGTCGGTCCCGTGCTGGCTGTCCAGGATCCGCACCTTGAAGTCGGTCAGCTCGAACCGTTCGATCTCGGGGTATGTCGGGGCCAGCGCCTTGCGGAGTGCGTGGTCGAGCGCGTTGACCGGGCCGTTGCCCTCACCGACCGCCAGGACCCGCTCGCCGCCCAGGAGGAGCTTGACCGTCGCCTCGGCCTTGGCATCGGTCGGGTCCCCCGGCGTCGTCTCGACGAACACCCGCCAGCTCTCGGTCTCGAAGAAGCGCGTGCGTGACCCGTTGAGCTCCTCACGCAGCAGCAGCTCGAAGGATGCGTCCGCGGCGTCGTAGGTGTAGCCCTGCGCCTCGGCGTCCTTGACCCGGTTGGTCACCTTGGACAGCAGCTCCGACCGACCGGTCAGGTCGAAGCCGAGCTCGCGGCCCTTGAGCTCGATCGACGCGCGCCCCGCCATGTCGGAGACCAGCATCCGCATGTCGTTGCCGACCACGCGCGGGTCGACGTGCTGGTACAGGTCCGGGTCCACCTTGATCGCACTCGCGTGCAGGCCGGCCTTGTGCGCGAACGCGCTGGCGCCGACATACGGCTGACGGGTGAACGGGGCGATGTTCGTGATCTCGCTGATCGCGTGCGCGATCCGGGTCATCTCCTCCAGGCCGCCGCCCGCGAGCAGCTCCCGTCCGTGCTTGATCTGCAGGTTCGCCACGATGGTCAGCAGGTCCGCGTTGCCGGTCCGCTCGCCGTACCCGTTGATCGTCCCCTGGACGTGCACCGCGCCCGCCGAGACCGCGGCCATCGAGTTCGCCACGGCGCAGCCGGAGTCGTTGTGCGCGTGGATGCCCAGGCGGCCGCTGGTCCGCTCGCGTACCTCGGCGACGATCTCGTGCACCCACTCCGGCAGCATTCCGCCGTTGGTGTCGCACAGCGTCACGGTCTCCGCGCCGGCGCCGAACGCCGCCTCGACCACCCGCAGGCCGTAGTCCCGGTCGAACCGGTAGCCGTCGAAGAAGTGCTCGGCGTCGAGCACCACCCGCCGGCCGTGGTCCACGAGGAAGGCGACCGTGTCCGCCACCATCGCGAGGTTCTCCTCCGCGGTGGTGCGCAGCGCACGCTCCACGTGCCGGATGTCGGACTTCGCGACCAGCGTGACCACCGGCGCCTCGGAGTCCAGCAGCGCCCGCACCTGGGTGTCCTGCGAGGCCTTCGCGCCGGCCTTGCGCGTCGAGCCGAAGGCCGCGAGCTCGGCGTTCTTGAAGTCGAGCTCCTTGTTCGCCCGCTTGAAGAACTCGGTGTCCTTGGGGATGGCGCCGGGCCAGCCGCCCTCGATGTACCCGACGCCGAGCTCGTCCAGCAGCGGGGCGATGGCGAGCTTGTCCGCGATGGAGAGGTTCATGCCCTCCTGCTGCGCGCCGTCGCGCAGGGTGGTGTCGTACACGTCGAAGGTCGTCGGGTCCATCGGTCGCTCTCTTCGGTCGAGCCGCCGCTTGCGGCTGCGTGTCGGCGGGCCGCCCGCCGTCGGGCACCCGTCGTGACCTGGCTCCGCCCTCCCTCGCGCCCGCCGCGGTGGACGGCCTGGTGAGCCGGTTCACGACGTCGTCGGCCGGGTGGGGTGGTACCCGGACCAACAAAAAGACCCCCCGGGGTGCGGGAGGTCTGCGCGTTCGGCGGAAGGTGCCGAACGCGCTACACGATGACGAGGGCGGAGCAGATCACCCGTGCATCATGCCATACCTACGGCACCGTAGGAAAGCGCGGCCCGAGCGCCTACTCGAACCGGACGGCTTCGGCGAGATTGACCCTGGCGGCGCGCAGTGCGGGGTATCCGGACCCGAGGAGCCCGATCCCGACGCCGAGCGCGAACCCGACGCCGACCAGCCCCGGAGACATCTGCGCGGTCCACCCGCTCACCGCGGACACCACCACGACGCTCCACAAACCGATCACGGCACCGCCCAGGCCGCCCAGTGCCCCGACGACGCCACCCTCGAGCAGGAACACCCGCATGACCGCCCACCGTGAGGCACCCAGCGCACGGCGCAGCCCGATCTCCGGTAGTCGACCCACAACGGAGACCACCATCGCGTTGGCCATCAGCAGTCCGGTCATGGTCAGCAGCAGGGCACCGGTCGCACCGGCCAGGCGAGCCAGTCGGCTCTGCACTCCGCGCCGCGTGTCCTGCAGGTCCACGACCCGTGAGGCACTGAGGGCGGTCGGGCGATCGGGCCGGATGGCGGACCGCAGCACGGCTGCCACCGCTGCCCCCGCGCCGACCTCGGTGGCCGCGACCATCCGGGCTCCCCCGTCACCGCCGACGATGCGCACCGCCTCGTGGTACGGCACGATCACCGCGTGCGCGAGCTTCTCGTCGTCGGCCGTGCCGACGTTCGCGATCACCTCGGCGGGGTGTCCGTTCACGTAGATGCGCACCCCGGGCCCGGTGACAGACTCCGGAACACCCAGCAGCGCGGCAGCAGACGCGCCCAGAACGACGACGTCGTAGGGCTGAGCGTCGCCGAGCGCCCATCCGACGTCCGGCTCGATCGGCGACCCGACGGCGTCGAGGTACTCAGCAGTTGCACCGAACACCTGGAGCTCCCGCAGGGCCGGGCCGGACGCGAACCTGGACGGCCGGGCGGTGGCGACGTCCAGGTCCAGACGGAGCCCGGCAGAGATCACCATGGGGACGGCCGTGGCGCGTTGCTGCGCGTCAGGCGGGAACAGCGGACCGTCGATTCCGCCGTCGCTCAGGGCTGCGGTGACCGTCACCTCGTCGAGGATCCGCGCCGCGAGGTCGGCACCGACCTGCATGGACGCCGTGGTCGACACACCGACGCTCGCCACCAGCGCACCCGTGCTCAGCGCGACGGCAGCGACCAGCAGCGCCGACCGACCGCGCCGGGAGTGCAAGTCCCGGAGCACGTCGGTGAGGTCGTCGCGCAGATGGCGCAGCATCACCGGTCACCGTCCTGTATCCGGCCACCACTGAGCAGGTAGCCTCTCCGGAGCTGCACTGTGCGGCTCGCCCAGCTGGCGGTCCCCTCGTCATGCGTGATCACGACGACGGCGATGCCCTCCGACGCCATCCGGCCGAGCAGATCGAGCACACCGTCGGCGTTCCCGCGGTCCAGGTTCCCCGTGGGCTCGTCGGCCAGCAGGACGCGCGGCCGTGTAACGACCGCGCGGGCGATCGCCAACCGCTGACGCTCTCCGCCGGACAAGTGGCGTCCGAGCGCACTCGACATCCCGGACAGCCCGACCGTCTCCAGTGCCCGGGAGATCATCGGCGCTCGGTCACGGGCGGCCACACCCGCCGTCGTCAGCTTGAGCAGCACGTTCTCGGCTGCGGTCCGGTTCCCGAGGATGTGGTACGCCTGGAAGACGAAGCCGATGGCGTCGCGGCGCAGTGCGTCGCGTCGACGGGCCCGCATCGCGACCGTGTCCTCGCCGAGGATCGAATAGCGGCCGCTGGTCGGCGCATCGAGCAGCCCCAGCAAGTTGAGCAGCGTCGACTTCCCCGACCCGGACGGACCCAGCACGGCCACACATTCACCAGCCTCGACCGACAGCGTGGCCGATCGGAGCGCCTCGACGGGTGGGGGGCCGTCGAACTGCCGGGCGAGGTCGACGGCCTCCAGGACGGGCGGCATCAGGACTCGGCCACCAGTACCCGGTCGCCGTCAGCGAGGTCACCGCGGACGATGACGCTGCCGGCGCTCTGCAACCCGAGCTCCACCGGGACCCGTCGACGCGACCCCTCCACCGGCGTTCCGCCGGTGGCAGCAGAGGGCACGCCCTCCACGACGACGACGTAGGCACCGTCGACGTCCTCACGGACCGCCACGAACGGAACGAGAAGCCCGGTCTCCTCGGCTCCGGTCACTGCCGGCGCCACGCTGACTGTGGAGCCGTCCAACCACGGAGGCGACTCGGAGAGGGTGATGCGGACGTCGTAGCCCGGGACGATGGAACCGTCGTCGGAGCCTTGTCGGAACTCGCCGACCTCGTCGACGATGCCGCGCACGCCGAGGTCGGCGTCACCGACGAAGGCAATGACCACCTCGGTCCCCTGCCGGAAGACGGGCGCTTCTGCGACGCTGACACGCGCGGTGACCTCTGGTTCGCCGACGCGCAGCGACGCCACGGTCATGTCGAGGGTCAGGACCGTGCCCACCGATGCTGAGCCGGCCACGGTCGCCGTCGACCGAGGAATCGCGACGATCTCGGCCATGGGCAACCAGGGGCCTGCGTCTCGTCGAGCATCGTGCAGTGCACGCTCCGCCGCCGTGACCGCCTGTTCGCTGCCCGGCTCGCCCGGATCCTGTGCTGCGGCGGCGCGCGCCTGGGACAGGGCGTCCGCGGCAGCGTTCAGGGCTGCGACGGCGTCCGCAGGGGTTGCCGGCGGTTCCTCGCCCGCTTCGGTGTACAGCCCCGTCACGGCTCGACCGGTCGCCGTACCGAACTGCCCGTCCAGGGGGCCGTCGTAGTGGCCGAGCCCGGCGAGAGCCTCCTGCACGGCGCGCACATCGTCTCCCGCGTCCCCCAGGTGCAGATCGCGGTAGAGGGGGAAGGGCAGTGACAGCACGATCATGGGTCGGCCGGAGACCACGGAGAGCACGTCGCCGGACCGCATGACGTCGTCCGCGACGGCGCGCCTGGCCGTGACGACGAGTCGTCGTGCCTCCGCTGCGGAACTCGCCACGACGTCCACGACGGAACCCGTGCTCAGCACCCCGGTGACAGTCGGGGTCGGCACGCTCACGCTGGCCGTCGCGACCACCGCCGTGGCCATCGTTCCCTGCCGGGCGTTCGCAACGGCGTCGGCCCACGGGGACCGCACGTGCGTGCCGAATGCGAACGCGAGCACCATCAGCAGGACGCACACTACTGTCCACGGGAACCAGGCCCTCAGGCCTCTTCCGGCCCCCCTCACGGCACCGAGACGTCTGCGCTGACGAGGTACTCACGCGCCGCGTCGACGATGTGGTCGTACTCGGACCTCATCTGCTCCAGCTCGGCCAGGTGTTCCGCGACGATCGGTGCCTGGAGCTGGGCTTCCAAGTCGGCGAGCCTCTGCACGAACCCGACTTCGGACTTGCAGGTCACGTCCTTGAGCGCTATCACGATGTTCTGTTCAGTGACCGCCATCCCCGCCCCGGCGACGGCGAACGGGCTCACCGACGTATCCCTGTGTAGCCCTTGAGCGTTCAGGCACTCCTCCCAGTCTTCGAATACCGCCTCACCTTCGGGCGAACCGAAGGCCGCGGTCGTCACCCACGAGAACTCTTCGGCGAAGTCGAAGCCCGGCCGAACGCTCTCGTAGCGGAACGAGAGAACCGTCGGGTCCGACGCACATTCCGTGATGACCAGGAAGTCGTCGTCATCGAGCGGCGGACCATCGGTATCGGGTGCAGAAGCGCCTTCCGGCACGGCGTAACCGAACTGTTCGGTGATGGCCGGGACCCAGACTCCGTACCGCCGGTCGCTCACCGGCGCCGCCCGTCCGGGCCGCCATCCAAGATCGATGCCTTCGGCCTTCGCGCACCGATCCATCGCGAGGCCACGGGCGTCGTCGATGAGTCGGTACTCGGCGTCGGTGAGCTGGAAGCGTTCGACGGGTAGCGTTATTGTCCCGGCCTCGTGGTCGACCTCGGCTGTCGCATCAGCCACTGCCTGGCCAGCGGCACCGTCCGGTGCCTGAGTGGGCACATTCGCGCCGCAACCTGCCACCAGCGTGGCAACGAACAGTACAGACAGTCCGGCCCGAAGAACGCGAGGCGGTGCTGCTTGAATCAGCAGTTGACCCAAAGTACGGAATCCATCCGATCCTGCCAGTTTTCGCCAGCCCATGTTCCCGTACCGCCACCGAGCGATCTCGACCGCTCGGCCATCGCGACACTCGCGTACATTGGCGAAGTTACACCGGTCATCACTGAACGAGCAAGGCCTCTGTGACTATATCGAGAATCATCGGAAGGACTGTTCGTCGACCCGTGTGATTCGATACAGAGCTGGCTCAGACCAGGCGGCGCATCCAGCCGTGCGGGTCGGCGGCGCGACCGTACTGGATGTCGGTGAGCTGGGCCCGCACGGCCATGGTGACAGGCCCGGCCTGACCGCCGGCGATGGTCAGGTCGAACTCCGTTCCGGCCAGCCGTCCGATCGGGGTGACCACGGCGGCCGTGCCGCAGGCGAAGACCTCCGCGACCGAGCCGTCGCGCAGACCCTCGCAGAGCTCGGACAGCAGGATGGGACGCTCGCTGACGGCGTGCCCGTGCTCGCGGAGCAGGGTGATCACCGACGCGCGGGTGACACCCTCGAGGATCGAGCCGTTGATCGGCGGCGTCGCCACGGAGCCGTCGGCGTACACGACCATGATGTTCATCCCACCGAGCTCCTCGAGCTCGGTGTTGGTCGCGGCGTCCAGGAAGCAGACCTGCTCGCAGCCGCGCTCGTACGCCTGCTGCTGCGGCAGGAGGCTCGCGGCGTAGTTCCCGCCGCACTTGGCCGAGCCGGTGCCCCCCGGGCCCGCGCGGTGGAACTCCTCGGCCACCCAGATGGACACCGGCTTGACCCCGCCGGCGAAGTACGGCCCCACCGGCGAGGCGATGAGCACGTACTCCACCTCACGCGAGGGCCGCACACCGAGGAACTTCTCCGAGGCGAACATGAACGGCCGCAGGTACAGCGACGTCTCGTCGCCCGAGGGCGCCCACTCGTGGTCCACCCGGGCGAGCGCCTCGATCGACCCGATGAAGTCCTCGGCCGGCAGCTCCGGCAGTGCGAGGCGACGGGCCGACGCCGCGAAGCGCGCCGCGTTCGCCTCGGGACGGAACGTCCACACCGATCCGTCGGCGTGCCGGTAGCCCTTGAGTCCCTCGAACACCTCCTGCGCGTAGTGCAGCACCGCGGTGGCGGGGTCGAGCTGGAGCGGGCCGTACTTCTCCACCCGGCGCCCGGACCAGCCGTCGGCCGCGGTCCAGGAGATCCGTGCCATGTGGTCGGTAAAGACGGTCCCGAAGACCGGGTCCTCGATCAGCGCGGCACGCTCGACGTCGGACCGCGGGGTGTCGCTGAACCGCACGTCGAACTCGGCGACGGTGGACGTCGCCTGACCGGCGGGCGCTGCGGTGCTGCTCATGTCGTTCCTCTCGACCACACGCTGACCGAAGCGTTCGGTCCCGACGGTACCGGGCGACGTCGTGCGTCCGGCACGGTGACTCTCAGCCGGTGACCCGGCCGACCAGGTCGGCACCGACCTGTGCGGTGCCGCGCACGGCGTCGCCCCGTTCGGCCAGGTCCGCAGCGACCGCGGCCTCGACCCGGGCGGCGGCGGCGTTCAGGCCCAGGTGCGCCAGCAGCATGCTCACGGACAGCACGGTCGCGGTCGGGTCGGCCTTGCCCTGGCCGGCGATGTCCGGCGCCGAGCCGTGCACGGGCTCGAACATCGACGGGGCGGTGCGGTCCGGGTTGATGTTGCCGGACGCCGCCAGGCCGATGCCGCCGGTGATGGCAGCGGCCTGGTCCGTGATGATGTCGCCGAACAGGTTGTCGGTGACGATCACGTCGAAGCGGGACGGGTTCGTCGTCATGAAGATCGTGGCCGCGTCCACGTGCAGGTAGTCGGTGGTCACGTCCGGGAACTCGGCGTTGACCGTCTCGACCGTGCGCCGCCACAGGTGCCCGGCGTGCACCAGGACGTTGTGCTTGTGCACCAGGGTCAGGTGCTTGCGCGGCCGCGCCTGGGCCCGGGCGAACGCGTCACGCACCACCCGCTCGACGCCGAAAGCCGTGTTGACGCTGACCTCGGTGGCGATCTCCTGCGGGGTGCCCACGCGCAGCGCACCACCGTTGCCGACGTACGGCCCCTCGGTGCCCTCGCGCACGACGACGAAGTCCACCTCCCCCGGGTCCGCCAGCGGCGAGCGGACCCCGGGGAACAACCGCGCCGGGCGCAGGTTGACGTAGTGGTCC
>CAYQFJ010000018.1:0-32191 GCA_964416715.1 uncultured Actinotalea sp.
CAGGAGCTGCTGGCCGGTCTGCCCCCGGGCGTAGAACGTCCGGGAGACCTGCACCCCGCCGAAGGACCGGTTGTCCAGCAGCCCGCCGTACTCCCGCGCGAACGGGACGCCCTGGGCCACGCACTGGTCGATGATGTTGCCGCTGACCTCGGCGAGGCGGTAGACGTTCGACTCCCGCGAGCGGAAGTCGCCGCCCTTGACCGTGTCGTAGAACAGCCGGTAGTCGGAGTCGCCGTCGTTGCGGTAGTTCTTCGCGGCGTTGATCCCGCCCTGTGCGGCGATCGAGTGCGCCCGGCGCGGGCTGTCCTGGTAGCAGAACGAGGTGACCTGGTAGCCGGCCTCCCCCAGAGTCGCGCCCGCGGACGCCCCGGCGAGCCCGGTGCCGATGACGATGACCTTGAGCTTGCGCCGGTTCGTCGGGCTGACCAGCCGGCCGTGCGCCTTGCGCTCCGACCACTTCCGGTCGAGCGGACCTTCCGGTGCCTTGGTGTCACTGATCGGCGTGCCCTCTTCGTACAGTCCGTCGATCAACGTCTCTCCCGCCATCTCCATCGCTCCTAGCCCACCATGCCGAACAGGATCGCGAACGGCGGGACCAGGAAGCCCACCACGATGATCACTGCGATCCACAGTGCGGTCTGCTTGAGCGTGCGCTCCCGGGGTCCCGTCGACCAGCCCAGCGTCTGCACCGCGCTCCAGATCCCGTGCCGCAGGTGCATGCCGAGCGCGATCATCGCCAAGGCGTAGACGGCGACGACGTACCAGACCGAGAACGCCGCCACGAGCCGGTCGTAGGGGCTGTCGAAGCTGCCCCCGACCTCGATCGTCAGGGTCGTGAACTGCAGGAGGTGGAAGACGACGAACAGCAGGATGGCCAGGCCTCCCCACCGCATCGTCCGGGACGACCACGTCGCCTGGACCGGACGGAACACCGCGTACCTGGTTCGGCGGGCGCCGTGGGCACGGCGCCAGAGCCTGACCGCGGACCACACGTGCGCGACCAGCGCGACGATGAGCACCGTGCGCATGATCCACAGGAAGCCGCCGTACGGCAGCAGCGGCTCGCCGAGGACGCGCAGGTGGTGCGCGTAGTCGTCGAAGGCCTCCTGGCCCTCCAAGGCCTTGAGGTTCCCGTACATGTGCGCGAGGACGAAGAGCAGGAACAGGACCCCGCTGACCGCCATGACGACTTTCAGCCCCACGCTCGACCGCCGCGCCGCCCGAACCCGCGCCACCTGGCTGCTCACACTCACCGTGTCTCCTTCGCCCACAGACCACCGTCGGGCACCGAGGGGCGTCCCTGCCCCGTGCCGGACGGCTGGGAGTAGGTTCCCACCAATCGGCCCCTGGAGCCGAATCCCGCGCTTGCCGGCGGGGCGAACGTGACGCGATCCACACTTCTCCTCGGCCCGGTCACCGGCGGTGCGCGGACGGCGCGACGATCGTCCCGCCCCGGCCGAACGGCTACGCCGGGACCCGAACGCCTACGCTGGGACGATGACCGACGCTCTTCGCGGTGCCCTGCCGCTGCCCGGCCCGGTGATGCTGGCGGCCTTCGAAGGATGGAACGACGCCGGGGGCGCGGCCAGCCAGGCCCTGGTCCACCTGCACGAGTCGTGGGGTGCGGAGGAGGTCGACGAGATCGACCCCGAGGACTTCCACGACTTCCAGGTCAACCGCCCCCTGGTGCACACCGGGGAGGACGGCCGGCGCCGGATCACCTGGCCCACCTCCACGGTGGCCGTCACGCAGCGTCCCAGCAACGGCGAGGACCTCGTGCTGCTGCACGGGATAGAGCCGTCGCTGCGCTGGCGCCGGTACTGCACCGAGGTGCTCGACATCGCCGAGCGCCTCGGCGTGACGACGGTCGTGACGATCGGCGCGCTGCTCGCCGACGTGCCGCACACCCGGCCGATCCCGGTCACCGCGACGTCCGACGACGCCGCGCTGCGCGACCGGCTGGGTCTGGAGGAGAACACCTACGAGGGGCCGACCGGCATCGTCGGGGTGCTCCAGGCCGAGGCGCAGCGCCGCGGCATGGAGTCGCTGTCGATCTGGGCCGCCGTGCCGCACTACGTGGCGCACCCACCGTCCCCCAAGGCCACCCTGGGGCTGCTGGTCCGCATCGAGGAGCTGCTGGGCGAGTCGGTCCCCACGGACGACCTCACGGAGGACGCCGAGGCGTGGCAGAACGGCGTCGACGAGCTCGCGGCCGAGGACGCCGAGATCGCAGAGTACGTCGCACAGCTCGAGGAGGCCAAGGACACCGTCGAGCTGCCCGAGGCGTCGGGCGAGGCCATCGCGCGGGAGTTCGAGCGCTACCTACGACGGCGCGACGGAGGTCCCGGCAGCGGCCACTGAGCACCCCCAGCGCACCCCGGCGCACCCCGGAGTGCGGCCCGGCCGGTGCCCGGTCACACCGGTGGTCGGCCGGTCACGCCGGTGGTCGGCCGGTCACGCCCGCCGGTGGCCGCTCACAGCCGCACCCCGAGCAGCGCGTCGACGGTGCGGGCGACCACACCGGGTGCCCCCTCGACCTGTCCGCCGATGCTCAGCGCGGCGTCCGCCCACGAGTCGACGGCCCGCAGCGCCGCCGGGGCGTCCAGGTCGGCGGCGAGCGCCTCGCGCACGGCCTCCACCGTCGCGGCGGCGTCCGGACCGCCGTTGCCCGACACGGCCGACCGCCACCGCTCCAGTCGGGTCTGCGCCCGCGCCAGGACGTCGTCGTCCCAGTCCCAGTCGGTCCGGTAGTGGTGGTCGAGCACCGCGAGCCGGATGGCCCGCGGGTCCACCCCACGCTCACGCAGGGCGGAGACCAGGACGAGGTTGCCGAGCGACTTGCTCATCTTCTCGCCGTCGAGCCCGACCATCCCGGCGTGGACCTGCAGGCGCGCCCCCTTGCCGCCCAGGGCGCGTGCGTGGGCGGTGCTCATCTCGTGGTGCGGGAAGCGGAGGTCCGACCCGCCCCCCTGGACGTCGAACTCCGGTCCGAGGGTCTGCTCGGCGATCACCGTGCACTCGATGTGCCACCCGGGCCGTCCGCGGCCGAGCGGTCCACCGTCCCAGGCGGGCTCGCCCGGCCGCTCCCGACGCCACAGCAGCGGGTCGAGCGCGTTGCGCTTCCCCTCGCGCTCGGGGTCCCCGCCACGCTCCGCGAACAGCGCGAGCAGCTCGGGGTCATCGAGGTCGTCGGGGTCGGTGACCGAGTCCAGCAGCCCGGCGACCGACACGTCCGCGTACACGTCACCGAGCTCCGGCGTCGAGCCGCCCGCATCCGGGCCGTTCGGCACCCGGTACGCCAGCCCGCGGTCCAGCAGCCGGACGGCGGCGTCCACCACGTCCGACACGGTCTCGACGGCGCCGAGGTAGGTGTCCGGCGGCAGGACCGCGAGCGCGGTCATGTCCTCGGCGAACAGCGCCGTCTGCTCCTCGGCGAGCCGCTGCCAGTCCACGCCCGTCTGTGCGGCGCGCTCCAGCAGCGGGTCGTCGACGTCGGTCACGTTCGACACGTGCTGCACGCGCAGACCGGAGTCGATCCACGCGCGACGCAGCAGGTCGAAGGCGATGTACGTGGCTGCGTGCCCGAGGTGGGTCGCGTCGTACGGCGTGATGCCGCAGACGTACATCCGCGCCGTCGGGCCCGTAGCGGCGACCGCGAGGGTCCCGCTCGCCTCGTCGTGGATCTTCACCGGGAGACCTTGGCCGGGGATCGCAGGGACGTGGGGAGCGGGCCAGGTCTGCACCCGTCCAGCCTATCCGGGCGGGGGCCGTGCCCCGGTCCGGCCGTGCCCCCGATGGGACGGTGGGGTCAGCCGGCCACGCCCTCCGCCTGCAGCACGCCGGTGACCAGCAGCAGCACGATCACGGCCGCCAGGGCCACCCGGTAGACGACGAACGGCCGGTAGCTGTAGGTGGTGACGATCTTCAGGAAGGCGATGATCACCACGTACCCGACGGCGAAGGCGATCAGGGTCGCCAGGACCGTCGCGCCGAGCCCCGGTGTCCCCGCGCTGCCGAAGTCGTCCAGGCTCTTGACGAGCTGGAACAGGCCGGAGCCGAGGACCGCGGGGATCGCGAGCAGGAACGAGTACCGCGCCGCCGCCTCGCGGGTGTAGCCCAGCAGCAACCCGGCGGTGATGGTGCCGCCCGAGCGGGAGACGCCCGGGATCAGGGCCAGGGCCTGGGCGCAGCCGAAGGCGAGCGCGTGGCGCGCGGTGAGGTCGGTCAGCTCGAGCCGCCGGGCGCCGATCCGGTCGGCCCAGCCGAGCACCAGGGCGAATCCTGCCAGGGTGAGCACGATGAGCCAGAGGTTGCGGAAGGCGCCTTCGATCGTCTCCTGGAACAGCAGCCCGAGCACCACGATCGGCACGCTGCCCAGGGCGATGAACCAGGCGATCAGCGCATCGGGGTCGCGCGGCCCGTCCTCGGGAGCACCGAGCCGCGCGCGCAGCGTGGTCCCGTGCACACCCCGGACCGCGCGCCACCAGGCGCCGCAGATGCGCGCGATGTCCCGGCGGAAGTACAGCAGCACCGCGGTCTCGGTTCCGATCTGCGTGATCGCGGTGAACGCCGCACCCGGGTCCGCCGAGCCGATCAGCTCGCCGACCACGCGCAGGTGTGCGCTGGAGGAGATGGGGAGGAACTCGGTCAGACCTTGGACCAGGCCGAGCACGACCGCTTCCCACCACGTCATGGCGCAGAACGCTACCGGCACGATCGACCCAGGCCGCGCAGCCGGGTCCGGACACCCGGGCCCGGGCCGGTAGCCTGCACAGCCATGGAGGAGCGACTGCTCGGCGGTACCGGGCTACGCGTGTCGTCGCTGGGACTGGGCACGATGACCTGGGGCCGGGACACCGACGAGCACGAGGCCGCGGAGCTGCTGCGCACCTTCGTGGACGCCGGGGGAACCTTCGTCGACACCGCCGCGACCTACGCCGACGGCGCCACGGAGGAGCTCATCGGGTCGCTCCTGGGCTCGGTGGTGGACCGCAGCGACCTGACCCTGTGCAGCAAGGCGGGGATCCGGCGCACGGCGGACGGGCCGGTGGTCGACGCCTCCCGAGGAGCGCTGCTCGACTCGCTCGACGAGTCCCTGGTCCGGCTCGGCACCGACCACCTCGACCTGTGGCTGGTCCAGACCCCGGACCCGCGCACGCCGCCGGCCGAGACGGTCGGTGCGCTGCGGCACGCGGTCGACAGCGGCCGTACCCGGTACGTCGGTCTGTCGAACCACGCCGGGTGGCAGACGGCGCACGCCGCGACGCTGCTGCGGCCGGCGCACGAGCTCGCGGCCGTGGAGGTGGAGTACTCCCTGCTGCAGCGCGGCGTAGAGCGCGAGGTCGTGCCGGCCGCCGCCGCCCTCGGCGTCGGGCTGCTGGCCTGGTCGCCGCTGGGCCGGGGCGTGCTCACCGGGAAGTACCGCCACTCGATCCCGGCGGACTCGCGCGCCGCGTCGGCACATCTGGCGGGTTTCGTCACGCCGTACCTGGAGGCGGACCGCCAGGCGGTGGTCGACGCGGTCCTGACCGCCGCCGAGGGCTTGGGCTGCAGCGCCTCGGAGGTTGCCCTGGCCTGGGTGCTCGGACGGCCCCAGCTCGCGTCCGCGATCGTGGGGCCGCGCACGACGGCGCAGCTGCGGACCGCGCTGGAGACCGACCTTCGGCTGCCCGCGGAGATCGCCGAGGCACTCGACGAGGTCAGTGCGCCGTCCGCGGGCTATCCGGAGCGCCGCTGACGCCTCCTCGCGTCAGGGCCGTGCCGGCTCAGTGCCCGACGTCGTCCAGCTCGGTGCCGTCGATCAGGTCGTCCTCGAGCTCGAGGTCGTCCTCGTCCGTGTCGTCATCGTCGTCGTCATCGTCGTCATCATCGTCGTCGTCGTCATCATCATCGTCGTCGTCATCGTCGTCGTCCCCGTCGTCGTCGGCGAGGTAGAACGGGGTGCTCTCACCGTGGACCCGGCCCAGCGCCTCGTCGTATACCTCGAACGCGTCGGCCAGCACGTCGTAGGCGTCGTCGACCGTGTCGTCGTCATTGTCCCGCCGCGTGCTCACGGCGTGCAGATGGGCCTCGAGCGCTGCGACGAAGCGGTCGAGCGCGGCACGCGGGTCATCGCTCATGGACTGACCGTAGCGCCGAGGCGTGCACAATGGCACGTGATCTGACGCGGAGAGCAGGTGAGGCCTTGACGACGACAACCACGCGAGCAGCGCGCGACGGATGGTCCGCCCAGGGCGGGCAGTACGAGTACCGCGTGCTGACGATCAACCGCAGTACGAGCAAGGGGGACGCCCGGCGGCTGCTGACCGCCGAGGCGGAGTACGGCCGCTGGGAGCTGGCCCGGACCCGTCTCTACGCCGGCGGCGACCGAAAGGTCTGGCTCCGCCGCAAGATCATCCGCGTCCGACGCACCCTCTGAGCACTCCCCCTTCGGGCGGGGTCAGCAGGTGGCCAGCAGGCGGTCCAGGACGCGGGTGCCGAACTTCAGGGAGTCGATCGGGACCCGCTCGTCCACGCCGTGGAACATCGCCGGGAAGTCCAGGTCGCCGGGCAGCTGCAGCGGGGCGAAGCCGTAGCCGGTGATCCCGAGCCGGGCCAGCGACTTGTTGTCGGTGCCGCCCGAGAGCGTGTACGGCAGCACGGCGGCACCCGGGTCCTCCGCGTGCAGGGCGGCGACCATGGAGTCCACCAGGTCGCCGGAGAACGGCACCTCCAGCGCGATGTCGCGGTGGACGTCCTCGATCCGGATGCCGTCCCCGGCGAGCTCGCGCACGGTGTCGCGGACCAGGTCCTCGTCCCCGGGGAGGAACCGCGTGTCGATCACCGCCTCGGCCGCGCCGGGGACCACGTTGGCCTTGTACCCGGCGGTGAGCTGGGTCGGGTTGGCGGTGGTGCGCAGGGTCGCGCCCACGAACCTGCCGGCCGGACCGAGCGCCGCCACCAGCCCGTCGATCCCCTCCGGGTCCTCCGGATCGAAGGTCAGCCCGGTGAGGTCGGACACGCCCTGGAGCAGGTCCCTGACCGTCGGGGTGAGGTTCATCGGCCAGGGGTGGCTCCCGATCCGCGCGACGGCGGCCGCCAGCTCGGTCACCGCGTTGTCCGGGTTGACCTGGGACCCGTGGCCGGCGCGACCCTCGGCCACCAGCCGCAGCCAGCCGATCCCCTTCTCCGCGGTCTGCAGCAGGTAGGCGCGCCGGCCGTCGAGCTCCACCGAGAACCCGCCGACCTCGCTGATCGCCTCGGTCGCCCCCTCGAACAGCTCCGGCCGGTGGTCGACCGCGTAGCGCGCTCCGTACGCGCCGCCGGCCTCCTCGTCGGCGAAGAACGCCAGGACCACGTCGCGCGCCGGACGGCGTCCCTCACGGACCATCTGACGCACGACCGCGAGGATCATCGCGTCCCTGTCCTTCATGTCGACCGCGCCGCGCCCCCACAGCACCCCGTCGATCTCCTCCCCGGAGAACGGGTCGACCTGCCAGTCGGACGCCTGGGCGGGGACGACGTCGGTGTGGCCGTGCAGCACCAGCGCCCCACGGGTGGGGTCCATCCCGGGCAGCCGGACGACGACGCTGGCCCGGCCGGGAGCGGACTCGAACAGCTCCGGGTCCAGGCCCACCTCGGTCAGCGAGGCCATCACGTACTCGGCGGCCGCACGTTCACCCGGACCCTCGTTGTCGCCGAAGTTCGAGGTGTCGATCCGCAGCAGGTCCTGGCAGATCGAGGCGACCTCGTCCTGCGCGGTCGGGTGCGCGGCCGATCCCGGCACGCGGTCCCCGGTCGTGGTGGTCATGCGGTCACCGTACCTGCCGGGACCGGCGTCGCGAGAGGGCCGTCGGCGCCCCGACGACCCTCGGACGACGCAGCGGTCAGCCCAGCCCGCGGCGCGTGAGCAGGGGCTCGATGCGGGGTTCGCGTCCGCGCAGCTCGCGGAAGGCGTCCAGGACGTCCAGGGAACCGCCACGGGCCAGCAGCGTCCGGCGGAACCGTTCACCGTTCTCCCGGGTGAGCCCTCCGTTCTCGGTGAACCATCCCGCGGTGTCGGCGTCGAGCACCTCGGACCAGATGTAGGAGTAGTACGCCGCGTCGTAGCCACCGCCGAAGGCGTGGTTGAAGTAGCTGCTCCGGTACCGCGGTGGGACGGCGGGGAGGTCGACGCCGGCCGCGGCGAGCGCCTCGGCCTCGAACGCAAGGACGTGCTCGGCGTCGGGCACCTCGTCCTCGGCGAGCTGGTACCAGGCCTGGTCCAGCAGGGCTGCCGCGAGGTACTCGGTGGTCGCGAAGCCCTCGCCGTACTGCCGCGCGGCCAGCAACGTCTCGACCCACTCGCGCGGCATCGGCTCACCGGTGACGTGGTGCACCGCTCCAGGATGCTCGCGTCCCACGCCCACATCTCGTTGACCTGCGACGGGTACTCCACGAAGTCCCGCGGCACCTCGGTCCCGGACTGCGACGGCAGCCGCACGTCCGAGAGCAGCCCGTGCAGGGCGTGGCCGAACTCGTGGAACATCGTGATCACCTCGTCCCAGGTCAGCAGCGTGGGCTCGCCGGCCGGTGGCCTGGGGATGTTGAGGTTGTTCACCACGACGGGCCGCTCGTCGAGCAGGTGGTTCTGGTCGACGAGGTTGTTCATCCACGCGCCGCCGCGCTTGGACTCGCGGGTGTACCAGTCCCCCAGGAACAGGCCCAACCCGGTCCCGTCGGCGTCGAGCACCTCGTAGACCTGCACGTCCGGGTGGTAGCCGGCCAGGTCGGTGCGCCGGGTGAAGCTGA
This sequence comes from uncultured Actinotalea sp., assembly GCA_964416715.1. GTDB lineage: Bacteria > Actinomycetota > Actinomycetes > Actinomycetales > Cellulomonadaceae > Actinotalea. Next base: position 8,770 of record CAYQFJ010000018.1, read on the forward strand.
TGCCGTACAGCCCGCTCGCGGCGCGGAACACCCCCTCGGTCAGCACCCGGTCGAGCTCGAGGTACGGGCGCAGCGCGGCGTCGTCGAGCGCGTACCGCTCGCGACGCACCCGCTGGGCGTAGAAGGCCCAGTCCCACGGCTCGAGCCGGGCACCCGGCTCGTCGCGGTGGATGGCCTGCTCGAGGTCGGCGGCCTCACGCCGGGCGTTGGCCGCGGCCGCCGGCGCGAGGCGGTCGAGCATGCCCTGCACCGCAGCGGTGTTGCGCGCCGTCGCGTCCTCGGCCACGTAGGCCGCGTGGTGGTCGTAGCCGAGCAGCCGCGCGCGACGGGCGCGCAGCCGGACCAGCTCGGTCAGCGTGGTGCGCGTGTCGTGCTCGCCGCCTCGCGCCCCGCGGGTCACCGAGGCCTCGAGGACCCGACGTCGCACGTCACGCCGGGTGAGCATCGCCATCGCGGGTTGCTGGCTGGGCAGGACCAGCTCGATCAGGTGCCCCGTGGCGTGCCCGCGCTCGGCGGCGGCCCGGCGGGCGGAGGCCACGGCGTCGGCCGGCATGCCGTCCAGGTCGGCGACGTCCTCGACGAGCACGGCCGCGTCGTTGGTGTCGGCCAGCAGCATGCGGCCGAAGGCCGCCGTCAGGCTCGTGGCCCGGGCGTTCAGGTCGCGCACCTGCGCTTGGACCTCGTCCGACGCCGCCACGCCCGCGCGCAGCACGTCGCGGCGCAGGGTCTGCAGCAGCCAGGCCGCGTCGTCGGGCAGCGTCACCTCCCCGCCCTGCACGCGCGCGTTCAGGGCCTCGAGCCGCTCGTACAGCCGGCGGTCCAGGTAGATGGCGTCGTGGTGGGCCGAGAGCCGCGGGGCGAGCCGTTCCTCGAGCTCGTCCAGGAACGGGGACGTGTCGGCGCTGGTCCGGTTGAAGAACACGGTGGCCACCCGGTCCAGCAGACGTCCCGAGCGCTCCAGCGCCAGGAGCAGGTTCTCCTCCGTCGGTGGCTCGGTCTCGGCCAGGATCTCCTCGACCTCCGCCCGCTCGGCGGCCATCCCGGCCTCGAACGCCGGCAGGTAGTGCTCGTCGCGGATCCGCGCGAAGTCAGGCAGGCCGTAAGGCAGGGACGACGCCGTCGCGAACGGGTTGTCGGGGTCCAGGTCGGCGACGGAAGGCTCAGGGGTGCTCATACCTCATCCTCCCCTGCCACCGGGGCCCGGACGCACGCCACGGGGGCTCGTGGTGGAGTGGAGGCATGTCCTCCCGCCCCGAGCCGTACCGCAAGCGTCGCAGCGGTGCCCCGCCGGGTCTGTTCGCGGTCGAGGCGGCGGGACTGCGCTGGATCGACGTCCCCGGCGGGCCGCGGGTGGTCCGGGTGCTGCGGGAGCATCCCGACGGGCTCGACCTGGAGCTGCTGCGTCCCGTGCGCCCCACCCGTGAGGCAGCACACGCCTTCGGGACCTCCCTGGTGCGCCTGCACGACGCCGGCGCACCGTCCTTCGGTGCGCTGCCTCCCGGCGTCGGCCGTTCGGGGTTCTTCGGTCCGCTGGACCAGCCGCTGGCGATGCCGGCGGGGAACCACGACCGGTGGGGCGAGTTCTACGCGCAGTGCCGGATCGGCCCGATGGTCGACCAGCTGGCGTTGCGCGGGTTGCTGGCCGCACCGCTCGAACGTGACCTGCACGCGGTGATCGACCGGCTGCGCTCCGGCGACTGGGACAACGACGAAGGACCGGCCCGTCTGCACGGTGACCTCTGGTCGGGCAACGTCATGTGGACGGCGGACGACGACGGCGGTCCGGGTGAGGTGGTGCTCATCGACCCGGCGGCGCACGGCGGGCACCGACTCACGGACCTGGCGATGCTCGAGCTCTTCGGGCTGCCGCACCTGTCGGCCGTCGAGGAGGCCTACCAGCGGGTGCACCCGTTGCCGACCGGCTGGCGCGAGCTCGTCCCGCTGCACCAGCTCTACCCCGTGGGGATGCACGCAGTCCTGTTCGGTGCCGGCTACCTCGGCGACCTCGGCCGGATCGCGGCGAGGTACGCCTGAGCAGCGGTCGCCTGTCGTCGCGACGGCCGTCGTCGCGGGTGTCGGGCAGGTGCCGGTGAGCGCAGTCCTACCGGACCTCGACATGGTCGAGGTCGTCGCGATGGCTGCCCCGGTGCCGCAGCACCGCCACCAGCAGGAACATCGCGGCCAACCCTCCGGTGACCCCGAAGCCGACGGCCAGGCTGCTCAGCGCGATCACCTGGGCGGTCAGGACCGGTGAGATCGTCGCCGCGGCCTGGTTCACGCTGGACCGCAGACCCAGCGCCAGACTGCGCTGCTCGGGCGGCACGGAGGTGCTCACCAGGACCAGCAGCAGCGGGAGGCTCAGGCCCTGGCCGATGCCGACCAGCAGCGCCGACAGGTACACGAAGGGAACCTGCGCCACGAGCGGCGTGGTCGCGACACCCACCGCCGAGCACCCGAGGACGGCGACGGTCATGATGGTCGGGCTGCCGAGCCGGGTCACCTGGCCGGCCAGCAACGACGTCATCATCGAGACCACGGCCATGGTCGCCGAGACCGAGCCGGCGACCGCAGCCGAGATGCCGACGCTGACCAGGTAGACCGGCAGGAACGAGGTCCACGTCGACGGCAGCCACAGGCGGGTGAAGGTCAGGATCAGGTCCACCTGCAGGTTGCGTCGGCGCAGCAGGCCGAGCATGGGCCAGATGCCGCCGCGCCTCCCCTTGCCCGCCGCGTCGCCACTACCTCCCGTGTCCCCCTTGCCCGCCGCGTCGTCCTTCGCAGCCTGCCCGTTCTCGCCCGGTGCCGCAGCCGCGACCTTCGGTGCCCGGGCGACGTCGGGCAGCGCCCAAGCGATCAGCAGGAAGACCAGCCCGTAAGCCGCCATCACGTAGAACGCCGCGGAGGTGCCGGAACGCTCGACGGCGAACCCGGCGATCAGTGGCGCGATCATCTGCCCGACGTTGGCGCCGAAGCTGAACCGTCCGGTGTCGTGTCCACGGTGCGACGCACTGCGCATGCCGGCGGCGTAGGACTGGCCGCCGATCCACGCCATCGGCCGGAGCAACCCCAGGGCCAGCTGGACCGCGAAGAGCACGAGCACCGACGGCGACAGGGCGAAGGCCAGTCCGCTGAGCGCCACCCCGGCCGAGCCGATCATGCACGCGCGCCGCGGTCCGACGCGGTCGATCAACGAGCCGACCGGGACCGATGCGATCGCCTCGGTCAGGCTCTTGGTGCCCAGCAGCAGCCCGATGACGCCGATGCCGACGCCCATCTCGTAGGCGCGCAGAGGCACCAGGAAGTAGATGAAACCGTTCGACCCGAGCCCGATGCCGCCCATCGCGTAGGCGAGAAACCTCTGCTTGGTCGAGATCCCGCCATCGGACATGGATACAGAATCTACACGGCTCCGCACCGCCTGCTGGAGTGTCCACGCCGCGCTTACGTCGGTTCGATCACTCGATGGTGAACACTCCTGCGGAGCTGAAGGCGGTGTAGACACCGAGCAGGAGGATGGCGATCCCGCTGATCGCCAGGGCGATCGACGCGAACCGTCCACCGCGCAGCGCCGGCTCGACCTCGGTACGGCGCAGGTACCAGGCGGCCACGGCAACCGCCGCGAGGAAGATGCCCCCGGCGACACCACCGATCAGGATCATCAGGAACGGGGAGTTGATCCACAGGAACGTGGCCAGCCACAGCAGCGGCAACCCGACGATGAAGACCCTCATCCACGTGTTGCGCCTGGCCCAGTCGGTCCAGTCGTACACCCCGAGGATGCTCAGCGCGTTGGCCCAGGACCGGGACCATGACGGGATCGCGGCCCAGATGGTCGAGCCGAGCGCGGCCAACGCCCCGACCAGGAAGACGATCCGGCCGGTCTCGCCCAGCACGCCCGCGTAGGTCTCGGACAGGACCAGGATCATGTCGTTGCCCTTCGGGACCAGGTTCTGCGGATGCAGCACAGCGGCGCCCATGACGTAGAAGGACATCGTGGCGATCGTGTAGATCACCCAGGAGGTGATCGCGTCCTTGTGCATCACCGAGATCCAGCCGAGGGCCCGGCGCCGGTACTCGGGGGTGCCGTCGTTGGGCCCCGACCACCGCCCGTACCCCTTCTCCAGGCACCAGTACGTGTACGCGGTGATCTCCTCCGAGCCGACGCCGGTCAGCCCGAACATCGCGATCGCGATGCCGATGGCACCGACCGGCAGCTGGAAGGACAGGCCGGATGCGAGGTCAGCGCCGGTGTAGGCGAAGTCCGTCGCCGGCAGACCCAGCGCGATGACGATCGTGATGATCACGAACAGCATGGTCAGGAAGACCGCGACCTTCTCGATCAGTCCGTAGTTGTTCGAGTAGAGGCTGACCACCGCCGCGAGGGTGACCACGACCGCCCAGACGGTCAGCGACGTCGCCTCGAGCGGTTCGGAACCGATCGGGAACATGATGCTGAGCGCGGCCGCCATCCCACCGATCAGGCCGCCGGTCTGGATCAGCTTCGACAGCGCCATGAGCGCCCACATCGCGAAGACCCAGCTCACCTTTGCGAACCGTGGCGGGACCTTGGCGTATCCCTCCATCCCGCCCTGCCCGGTCACGATCGAGTAGCGGGCCATCTCCACCTGGACGGCCACCTTGACCAGGGTCGAGAAGATGACCAGCCAGAGCAGGACGAAGCCGGCCTCGGCGCCGAGCGCCGTGGCGGTGATCAGCTCCCCGGCGCCGACCACGGAAGCGGAGACGATCAGGCCCGGCCCGAAGAACCGGACGGAGCCGCGCCAGGTGGTCGGGGGTTCGCGCACCGCGGCCGGGTCGAGGTGGTACGGGTCACCTTCGACGATGACGTTCTCGGGCTCCGGGGCGACGTTGTCGACTGTGGTCACGGGCTTCTCCTTCGAAGCACTCGGTCCGGGGCACGACGGCCGCCGTACGCGCACGAACGGGCGGCCTGGTCCGCGTCCACATGCTAGGGACTGCGCGACGCGACGGCATCCGTCCGGAGGGATCGTCCCGCGCCGGCCGGACCACGGCACCGACGCGGAGCGAACTACCTCACCGTGCTATCTTTGCTGCCGCGCTCGCGGGCTCCACGAGCCTGTCGGGCCCACCTCGTCCGGGTGGCGGAATGGCAGACGCGCTAGCTTGAGGTGCTAGTGCCCTTTATCGGGCGTGGGGGTTCAAGTCCCCCTCCGGACACCCCACCCGCTCAGACCTCCTGAGCGGTTCGCCAGACGTGGTCCCAACCCGGCGCGAGGGCTGCGGCACGTCGCAGCGACAGCACGAGGCTGACCTCCCGCGCGATGCCCTGACCGGCGATGTCGAACGCGGTGCCGTGGTCCACGGATACCCGGACCACCGGCAGCCCGACGGTGATGTTCACGCCGTCGTCCCCGTAGACCGCCTTGAACGGGGCGTGGCCCTGGTCGTGGTAGCAGACGATGACCATGTTCCACCTGCCCTTGACCGCGGCAGGGATGAGCGCGTCGGCCGGTAGCGGTCCGTGCACGTTGATGCCCCGCTCCCGGGCCGCCTGCACCGCGGGGGCCAGGATGTCGGCGTCCTCGTCGCCGAACAGCCGGTTCTCCCCCGCGTGCGGGTTCAGCCCCACCAGACCGATCGCCTCGTCCGGCCTTCCCAGGGCGCGCGTGAACGCGGCGACCAGGTCGATGACGTTGGTCGTGCGCTCCGGGGTGATCCCCTCGATCGCCTCACGCAGCGACACGTGGGTGGTGAGGTGGAAGAAGTACAGGTCACCCGCGGAGAGCACGAGGCTGAAGTTCTGCACCCCGAACTCGTGTGCGAGCAGCTCGGTGTGGCCCGGCCACTGGTGCCCGCCCGCGTGCATGGCAGCCTTGTTGAGCGGAGCCGTGACGATACCGGCGACCTCGCCGTCGCGGGCGAGCCGGCACGCCTCGACGACGAACCGGTACGCGCCGTCGCCGGCGGCGGGGCTGATCTCGCCGAGCGGGACGTCCTCCAGCGAGGGCCCGGTCTGGACCAGCTCGATCGTCCCGGGTTCGTTCGTGGCCTCCCCGGGCGAGTCGATGACCCGGACGGCGCCGGGGTCACCACCGACGTTGCGGACGCCCTTGCGCATGGCGGCCGCGTCACCGACGACGACGGGGACGCACTCGCGGCGGACGTCGTCGTGGCCGAGCAGCGACTTGGCGGTGATCTCCGGACCGATCCCGGCCACGTCGCCGAGGGTGACCGCGAGGGTGGGAATGCTCATGATGATCTCTCCACTGTGAGGTTGGGTCGACCGCCGTCCGTGTGACTGGCGATCAGCTCGCGACGAGCGCGGAAACGACCTCGGCCAGCGCATCCGGGGGCCCGAACCCGCCGGCCTTGGTGACCACCGACAGGCCTTCGGCCGGACCGCCCTCGATCCGGCCGATCGGGATGCCCTCCTGCACCGTCCCGGCGACCTTGATCGACGTCGCGCCGATCCGGTCCAGCACGGCTCGCGCCCCGTCGCCGCCCACCAGGACCAATGCTCCCACGCGGTCCCGTTCCAGGAGCGCCTGCGCGACCTCCGCGAGCGACTGCGCGACCTGCACGGCGACGTCCTGCGTGGCACCGCGGTCCACCGGTGAGAGCAGGAGCACCACCGGCGGAAGCTCGCCATGCGCGGGCAGTGCGTCCGCGAGCCATGCGGTGGGGCTCGACGTCGTATCGGTCAGCTCGGCGAGACCGGGAGCGAGCACTGCGATGTCCTCGCTGGCCGTGCCCGCCGCCAGAGCGTCCGCCTGGTCACGAGAGACGCTGTTCAACGAGCTGACGACGACGAGCACGGTCCCGGTCCCGCTGCCCGGCGTCTCCTCGGGTCTCGCGGACGGGTCTCCGGTACGACCCCACGCCTGTGCCATGGCGACGGCGAGTCCCGCCGAGCCGACCGGGACGACGTGCGGACCCAGCGCGACGACGGCTTGCGCGAGCACCTTCAGGTCGTGCTCGGTGCGGGCGTCGATCACGACGACGCCACCTGCACCGACGGGGTTGCCCGAGCCGTCGTCCCCGGTGGCACCATCAGCCTCCCGGATCCGCTCGGCGAGCGCCTCGACGCCGAGCCCGGCCAGGTCACCGACGACACTCGTGCTGCCCGGTAGCAGGTCCGCCATCGCGCTCGTGCGCACGGGCGTGACGGGGTCGGTCCCGATGGCGGTGTCGGCCACCGGAACCCCACCGACGTGCAGGATGCCGTCCTCGACGGTCCGTCCCATGGGCGGGTACGCGGGGCAGACGACCGCCAGGGCACCGGGGTGACCCCGAGACCAGGCCTGGAGCGCGCCGGCCACCTGTGCCGGGATGCTCCCGCGCATGGTGGAGTCGATCTTCAGGTAGAGGTGGTCGACCCCCGCCGACCGGAGGGCGGCCACCGCTGAGGCCGTGGCCTCACGTGCGTCCTCGGGCGACATCGGCCGGGCATCGGTGACGAGGGACACCGCGCGACGCGGATCGTCCACCTCCTCGGAGCCCGTGGCCCCGCCCGCCTCCGGGCCGGCGAGGTCGCCGAGCACCAGCCTGGTGCTCCAGCCGATCCGGGCGAACTGCACCGCGGAGTCGTTCGCCCCGGTCAGGTCGTCCGCTGCGATGCCGACCGTGACCACCTGGCGTTCGGCCTGCTCAGCGGGGGTCGACACCACCATCAGGAGTCCGTGCGCTGCGGGTCCCGACCGGCCGGACCCTCGTCAGGAGGGCTGGTGCCCGACTCCGGGTCGCCGGTCGGACGTCCGTCGACCACCACCTCGGCGTCGTCCTCCCGGTCCAGCTCGGCCGGGTCGTCGACGAGGCCACCCTCACGCTTGAGGACCCATGCGGCCAGGACCGGGGCGAGGATGGCGGTGACCAGGACCGCGGAGGCGACCTGCGCCGTCGCGACCTCCACGTAAGGCTCGAAGCGGGGGTCCGCCTGCGCGACGATCGCCGGGGTCGCGATGGCGTTCCCGGCCGTGGTCGCCGAGGCGATGCCGATGCCGGACATCTTCCCGCGGCGGAGGATGAACCGGTACCCGAAGTACGCGATGGTCGCGGTGATCAGGCAGGTGATCACACCGACGACCAGACCGGACGCGCCACCGGTCACCACGTTGCCGAGGTCGATCCCGGTGCCCAGCGCGAACGCGAAGAACGGGATGACGATGTTGGGAACCGGTCGCATGATGTCGGTCCACTTGGGGTCCAGGTTGCCGACGACGAAACCGAGGATCAACGGCAGGACCGCCGCGAGCAACGCGAGGAAGGGGATGTCCGCGAGCCCGGAAGCACCCAGGAACAGCATGGTGAAGAACGGGCCGTCGTTGATCGCCGAGGCCATGTAGGCGCCACGGTCGACCTTGTTGCCGTACCGGCCGGTGAATGCCAGCCAGAGTCCGCCGTTGCTGTTGTCGATGGTCGCCATGAGCGCCAGGATCGACACGCCGAGCAGCCCGTCGATGCCGACGATCAGTCCCAGACCCACGACCAGGGCGCCCGGGATCAGCGACTTGGTCAGCAGGAGGGTCCCGGTGGTGGCGAGCACCGGGCCCGAGGTCCGGGCGGTGATCTGCATGCCGGTCGCGAAGATCAGCAGTGCGATGAGCGGCAGTGCGGAGTTCTTGAACAGCGCCGTGGTGAAGCTGCCCATCTCGAGGAAGGCCGGGAAGAACGTCCCCACGATGGAGCCGAGGACGAGCGGGATGAGCATCAGGCCGCCGGGGACCTTGTTCATCCCGTCGAACAGTGCGACGTAACTCTTGTGCTGGGATGTCGCTTCCATCACGGATCCTCTCTGCGTGAACATCCGCCGTGCGCGGCACCTTTGCCGCTGGTACGGACAGATGTACTGGGTGGACCTCCTGCTCGGACAAGTAGGGCCTCGCCGAGATCATGGACGACCGGGCCCACCTCCGCGACTCGGGAGGCTCGGGAGGCTCGAGAGGCTCAGCCAGCACCCCGGTACAGGATGCCGGCGGCGCCGGTGACCGGTCCCGCCCGGATCGCCGACCCCGTGGTGCGCCGCCGCACCCGAAGGCGTCGGCTGCGGCACACTGACCTGCTAGGGATCAGCCTGCTAGGGATCAGCCTGCTAGGGACCAGGCTGCTAGGGACAGGCACCGTGACCCGTGGAGGCAGCATGGCCGATCGTGAGGACACCGGGCACAGCGAGAGCGACCGGTCGAAGCCGTCGGTCCGGCACCTGGTCGGGGTGGGGTCGGCGGCCAAGCGCGTGGCAGGCGCCCGCCGCAACCCTTCGGCCCTCGGCTACGAGGAGACCGCCCCCCAGTGGCTGCGGACGGTCGCCGGCTGGTCCTGGCGGATCCTGGTGGTCGTCGCCGCTGTCGCCCTGGTGTTCTGGGCGACCTCACGCGTGCTGCTGCTGTTCATCGCCGTGTTCCTGGCACTGGTGTTCACCGCGGTGCTGCGTCCGCTGGTCAACGTGCTCGACCGGGTGATGCCCCGTGGGCTGGCCACGGCGCTGTCCATGATCCTCTCCGTCCTCGTGATCGCCGGCCTGTTCACGTACATCGGTGTCTCGGTGGCGACCCAGTGGGAGTCGCTCGGCGAGCAGTTCAACGACGGCATCGCGACGATCCTGACCTTCCTCGAGGACAGCCCGCTGCACCTGACGATCACCGCGGAGGACGTCCAGGACTGGATCGCCCAGGCCCAGAACTGGATCAGCGAGAACAGCAGCACGATCGCCAGCCAGGCCCTGACGAGTGCAGGCTCGGTGGCGCAGGTGTTCACCGCGCTCGCCCTGGCGACGTTCTGCACCGTGTTCTTCCTCACCCGCGGCGCGCAGATGTGGGAGTGGTTCCTCAACCAGCTCCCCGCCCGCATGCGGGAGACCTGGCACACCGGTGGGTCGGTGGCCTGGTACACCTTCTCCGGCTACACGCGGGGAACCGTTATCGTGGCGGGGGCCGACGGCGTCCTGGCGGTCATCATCCTGCTCGCCCTGGGCGTGCCGCTCGCTGCGCCACTGGCCGTACTGGTGTTCATCGGTGCGTTCATCCCGCTGATCGGTGCACCGCTGGCGATGGTGGTCGCGATGATCGTGGCGCTGGCGACCAACGGCATCCTCAACGCGATCCTGGTCGGCATCGGCATCGCGTTGATAGGCCAGTTCGAGGGGCACGTCCTCACCCCGCTGGTGATGGGCAAGCAGGTGTCGCTGCACCCGGTTGCGGTGGCGCTCGGCGTCACCGGTGGAACGCTGATCGCCGGCATCCTCGGCGCGGTGATCTCGGTCCCGCTCATCGCGGTCGCCTGGGCGGTGTTCTCCAAGCTCCGGCGCCTGGACCCACCGACCGACTTCTCCGAGCTGGATGGTTCCGGAGCAGCCGACACCGACACCTCAGAAGAAGCGTCGGCCGAGACCTGACCACCCGTCCACTCGCCCGCCACACACCCGACGTCCCACTCATCGGAAGTCCCGCGACGTCGTGCGGATCGGCAGGGACAGCGGCGACAGGTGCTCGGCGACCAGGTTGGTCGCGTCGTCGGCCCGTTCGAGCCGCCCGCGTACCACCAGGGCGGGTGACGACCGGGCGACGGTGCGGAACCGGCGCCACAACCCGGCGCTGCACACGACGTTGAGCAGACCCGTCTCGTCCTCCAGGGACAGGAAGGTCACTCCTCCGGCCGTTCCCGGTCGCTGCCGGTGGGTCACCACGCCGGCGACCGCGACCCGGCGGCCGACCTCGTGGACGAAGGCGTCGGCCACGGTGATCACCCCCGCCCCGTCCAGGCCGTCACGGACGTACTGGGTCGGGTAGGACTCCGGTGAGACCCCGGTGGCCCACACGTCGGCCATCGCGAGCTCGACCGGGCTCATGCCCGGCAGCGTGGGAGCCTCCACCCCGACCGCCACCCCCGGCAGCGTGTCCGGTCCCTCCTGGGCCAACGCCCCGGCGGCCCACAGCCCCGCCCGCCTCTCCACAGCCAGCGACTCCAGGGCGCCGGCCGTCGCCAGCGCCTCGAGCTGGGCGGTGCTCAACCGGACCCGGCGGACCAGGTCCCGCAGGCCGGTGAACGGGCCGTTCGAGTCCCTCTCGGCAACCATCTGCTCGGCCAACGGCTCCCCCACCCCTCGGACCGAGACCAGTCCTTGGCGCACCGCCAGGGACCTCCCGCCCGACGCCGTCGCTCGTCGAGCCTGCTCCGTCTCACCCGGCCGGTCCCCGCCCGACCGCGTGCCCGGCCGGCCCCCGTCCGACCGCGTGCCCGACCGGTCCCCGTCCGGCCGGGTGCCCAGCCGACCCCCGGGTACCGGCGCGGTACCCGACGGGGTGGGCACCAGTCGCGGCTCACCCCCCGCGGGTGCCGGCCCGGTGCGCTCGACCCTTGCGGCCACCCCCGAGCCGTTCACGTCCGGACGGAGCACCGTGATCCCGTGCCGCCGGGCGTCGGCCGCCAGCGACTGCGGGCTGTAGAAGCCCATCGGCTGGGCGGCGAGCAGACCGGCGTAGAACGCCGCCGGGTGGTGGACCTTGAGCCAGGCGCTGGCGTAGACCAGGAAGGCGAAGGAGTAGGCGTGCGACTCGGGGAAGCCGAAGTCCGCGAACGCCCGGAGCTTGTCGAAGATCACCTCCCTGACCTCGGGAGGGATCCCGTTGCGCGCCATCCCCTCCATCAGCCGCTCCCGCATCGCCTCCATCTTCTCGGTGGACCGCTTGGATCCCATGGCCCGCCGCAACCGGTCGGACTCGGCCGGGGTGACGTCCGCCACGTCGATGGCCATCTGCATGAGCTGCTCCTGGAACAGCGGCACACCGAGGGTCTTGGCCAAGGACTTCTCGAGCCGGGGGTGCAGGTAGGTGACCTTCTGCCGCTCCCGGGCCCGCTCGATGTACGGATGGACCGAACCGCCCTGGATCGGCCCCGGACGGATCAGGGCGACCTCGATGACGATGTCGTAGAAGCATCGCGGCTGGAGCCGTGGCAGGGTGCTCATCTGCGCCCGGGACTCGACCTGGAACACCCCGACGGTGTCCGCCGCGCACAGCAGGTCGTAGACCAGGGGGTCCTCGTCCGGCAGGCCGTGCAGGTCGAGCTCGACGCCCTCGTGCTCGCGCACCTGCTCGAAGGCGAGCTGCAGAGCGGTGAGCATCCCCAGGCCGAGCAGGTCGAACTTGACCAGACCGGCGTCGGCACAGTCGTCCTTGTCCCACTGCAGGACGGTGCGTCCGGCCATCCGGGCCCACTCGACCGGGCACACCTCGATCACCGGACGGTCACACATCACCATACCGCCGGAGTGGATACCCAGGTGCCGGGGCAGGCGCTGGAACCGGTCGGCGAGGTCGATCACCGCTGCCGGGATCTCCTCCGTCTCGCTCGCCGCCGGCGGCCGCAACCGCGGTACGACATCGTGCCCGTCGGCCGTCGCCCGCGACGCGCGGTGGGCGGAGGGCTCATGACGTGACGTCCCGTGGGGTGACGTCCCGTGGGGTGACGGCTCATGGGGTGACGGCTCGTGCTGAGTGCCCCAGCCGTCGTCGTGCGGGTCGTGGTACCGGTTGCGACGTGGGGGCGGCGGCTCCGTCCGCAGGCTCCCCCACCGCTCGATCGACTTGCTCCAGGCGTCCTGCTGCCCGACGTCGTAGCCCAGCGCCCGGGCCGCGTCCCGCACCGCGGAGCGCGGGCGGTAGGAGATGACGTTGGCGACCTGGGCCGCGTGGGTACGCCCGTGCGTCTCGTAGACGTACTGGATGACCTCCTCGCGCCGGTCGGACTGGATGTCCACGTCGATGTCCGGCGGCCCGTCACGCTCCGGTGCCAGGAATCGCTCGAAGAGCAGCCCGTGCTTGACGGCGTCCACCGCGGTGACCTTCAGGGCGTAGCAGACCGCGGAGTTCGCCGCCGAGCCGCGTCCCTGGGCGAGGATCCCGCGACGACGGCAGAAGTCCACCAGGTCGTGCACGATGAGGAAGTAGCCCGGGAAGCCGAGCTCGGTGATCACGGAGAGCTCGTGCTCGAGCTGTGCGTAGGCGCCGGGGACCCGTTCGGCCTCCGGAGGCCCGTAGCACTCCAGCGCACCGCGTCGGACGAGCTCACGCAACCAGCTCGCCTCGGTGTGGCCGTCGGGCACCGGGTACGGCGGGAGCCGCGGGGCCACCAGCGCCAGGTCGAAGGCGCACTCGGCCCCCAGCTCGGCCGCGGTCTGCACAGCCCCGGGATGCCGTCGGTGCAGGGCGGCCATCTCCGCGGCGGAGCGCAGGTGCGCCGTCGGCCCGCCTGGCAGCCAACCGTCGACGTCGTCCAGGGACGACCGGGCCCGCACCGCGGCGAGAGCCGCCGCCAGATCGGCATCGGCGGGGCTCGCGTAGTGCACGTTCCCGGTAGCGACGAGCGGGAGGCGGGCCCGGTGGGCGAGCTCGGCGAGGGCATCGACGAGCTCGTCGTCGAACGGGCTCGCCGACCGGGTGACCTCGACCGCGACGTTCTGCCGCCCGAACAGCCCCACGAGCCGGTCCAGCTCGACCTTCGCCGCGGCGAACCCGGCGGCAGTGACCGGGCCCTGCCCTTCGCCCGAACCGGTCAGGGCCCGGCGCACCGCACCCTTGCGGCAGCCGGTGAGCACCAGCCACTGACCGTCGGCCTGCGCTGCGAGCTGCTCCAGCCGGTGGTCGGCCCGGCCTTTGACCCCGGTCGCCAGGTACGCCTCCGCGATCGCTCGCGACAGCGTCCGGTAGCCGTCGGGGCTGCGCGCCAGCACCAGCAGGTGCGTGGCCCGGGGATCGGGGGTACCGGTCGGCGGGTCGAGCACGTCGGGACCGGTCGGCACGTCGAGCACGTCGGGACCGGTCGGCGGGTCGAGCATGTCGGGACCGGACGAACCGGGTGCGAGCGGCGGACCGGGTGCGAGCGGCGGACCGGCCTGCCCCGACCGGCCGGCCACCCCGACGGGGCCCGCCCGTACCGGCAGGTGCAGCTCGGCGCCGAAGATCGTCGGCAGCCCGGCGGCCCGGGCCGCCTCGGCGAATCGCACGACGCCGTACAGCCCGTCGTGGTCGGTCAGCGCGAGCCCCGACAGCCCGAGCCGGGCCGCCTCGGCGACGAGCTGTTCGGGTTGGCTCGCCCCGTCGAGGAAGCTGAAGGCCGAGTGTGCGTGCAGCTCCGCGTACCGCGGGACCCGGCTCATGACGGGACCCGGCTCATCGGGGCACCTCAGTCATAGCTGGCCTCGATCGCCCACGACCCGTCGGTCAGGACCAGCAGTGCGGCATCGCCGTCGTCGAAGGTCACCTGCAGGTAGGCCCGACGACGGACCGCCGTGTTCCGCGGGTCCCACCAGCGCTGCACCACGGGCCAGGGGCCGGCCCAACCTCGCACCGAGGCGGTTCGTCCGTCCGACCGGTGCACGACCGCCGGCTCACCGCTCAGCACCAGCCGCCCGGTGACCCCGACCGGACAGCCGTCCGCGTCGTGCACCCGAACCGCCTCCGGCTCCGGCAGCACCGTGGCCGGCGCGGGTGGGGGCAGCCGCCCGGGCCAGGGTGCCTCGGTGGTCCGTGGGGGCGGGGCGCCCTCGCCCCACGGGGCCGCGTGCACCTGGTCCCGCAGGTCCCGGCCACCCTGGACCGCGACGCTCAGCACGGCGTCCGGCCCGAGGATCCCCTGGAGGCGATGCAGTGCTCGTCGGGCGCGCAGGTCAGCCCCGCCGGGCTCACCCCACAGCCGTCCCTGCTCCGCCCCGACGGTGACGACCTCCTCGGCCCGCAGTGCCAGACGGACCAGGGCGCCCGGCTCCGGGTCCACGCCCGTCGGTGCTGTACCCGACGACGGCGTACCCAACGACGGCGACGCCGTGTCCGACAAGGCCGCTGCGCCCTGACCGGTGAGCCAGCCCTCGAGCTGCCAGCGCACCCGGTCGGTCATCGCGGCTGCGGACATCCCGCCCAGGACGACCTCCGTGCGCCAGGTGCGCACCAGCTCCTGACCGGACTCGGTGCGGGCCAGGACTTGCAACCGACCGCACCCCGATCCCTGGGCGACCAGCCTGGAGTGCAGCTCCTCGGCCAGACGACGGGCGGCGAAAGCGGTGCCCTCCACCCGCTCGACCGGTGGGTCCAGCTCCTGCTCGACGACGACGTCGGGCTCCGGCCGACGCAGCGCGGTCGCCCGGGTGTCCCGGCCGGAGGCGATCCGGTGGGCCCACCCGCCCAGGGGTCCGAACCGGGTGAGCACGTCCGCGGCCGGGAGGCTCGCCAGGTGGCCCAGGGTGCGCACCCCCAGGCGCAGGAACAGGTCGACGAGGTCCAGCACCTCGGCGCTGCGAGTTGTGACGTGCACGAGCTCGCCCAGACCCAACGCGGCGAGGAACTCGACCGAGCCCCCGGGCGGGACGACCAGTCCGGACCGCGCTGCCAGCACGGCCGCCCCCACGCCGTCGGCCACCCCCACCTGGGCCTCGTCCCCGGTGTGCTCGGCGACCGCCGCGACCAGCAGCTCGGCCAGCACCTGGTCGGACCCGTGGAACCGGGAAGCCCCCTGGGCGGGCAGCACGAGCAGCCCCGGCCGTACCACCTCGACCCCGGCGACGACCTCCTCGGCCGCGGTCGCGACCGGCTCGAAGAAGCGGACCTCCCGCCCGGGGTCCGGCGAGAGCAGGACCAGCTCCGGACAGCACTCCTGGGCGTGCCGACGCCGCATCCCCCGACGGACGCCCTGCCGACGCGCCGGGGCCGAGGCCGCGGTGACCCGCCGCCCGTCGTGCACCGCTGCCGGGGTGTGCGCATCGACGACGTCACGCATCGCGGCCAGCACCGGCCAGTCCGGTACCCACAGCGCAGCGGTCCGTACCGGGCCGACCGTCCCGTCCGGCGCCGTGACCGTCCGGCTCGTCACCTGGCTCATCCGGCTGCCCTGGTCGGCACGGACGGTGTCCCGAACCCGACACCGGGCCCGGCGTCACCACCGATACCGGGACCGGTGCCCCCACCGACGTCGAGCCCGGTGTCTCCACCGGTCCCCGGCCGTTCGTGCAGGTGGACCTCGATGGTCCGTTCGCGTGCCGCCGACCCGCGACCGCTGCGGTGCACCGTCAGCCGTCGGCTGCGCAACCGTCCGTGCCCGCGGCCCAGCCCCTCCCAGCGGGACGCCCCCGCGGTGAGCACCGTCCGAGCACCCGGCCACGGCCCGGTGGACAGCAGCACCGCCGACCGCTCCCTGGCCCGGGCGCTCAGCCGACGTCGGTCGCCGTGGCCCAGGGCCACCCGCGAGCCGACGACGACGACGTCCACACCGTCCAGCAGTGCGGCGACCGCCCTCGGGCCGTCCGGACCCGGATCCGGTACCAGCACCACTCGTTCGAGATCGAACCCCGCCTGATGGGCGGCCAGGACGCCGATCTCCGGCAGACCCACCAGCGCCACCCAGCTCCCCTCCCGGGACGCCCGCGCCAGGAGAGCCAGCGCCAGGGAGGTGGACCCGGACACCACCACCGTGCTACCGCGCGTCAGGGCGCCGCCGGGCAGCAGCTGTTCCAGCCCGGACTGCACCGGCAGCCCCCCTCCCGGGGGCCACGCTTCCCGGGAGGGGGCCGCGGGACCGGAGGTGGCGGGATCTGAGGTGGCGGGACCTGAGGTGGCGAGACCGGAGGTGGCGGGACCGGGGGTGCCGGGGGGCGCAGGGCTGGAGGAACCGGAGGAACGGACGGGAGGAGCACCGGGAAAGGTGGCAACCGAGGCCACCAGCGCAGCTGGCACAGCCGACCCAGAAGACACCGGGGACCCAGAAGACCCAGGAGGCAAAGAAGGGGCCGGACGCGACCATCCTTCGGTACCCGTCCGCTCCTCGGCCCACGCCAGCACGGCCCGCGCCAGGGCCACCCGGTCCATCACCGCCCGCGCCATCTCTCACCTCCCTGAGTCGAACACCTGTTCGAAACAGAGTGCCAGTAGACGCCGACATGCACCGTCTGTCAATCCGCGCCCCCTGGCTCACACACGCCTTCGAGCACATCCCTTGATGATTTGATAGAATGATTAAAACCATCATCTGTAGAGGAGACCCGTGCCCTTGCACGCACCCCCCGTGTCATCCGCGGGACCCACCGATGCGCCGATCCACGAGATCAAGGCCGACCTCTTCCGAGCGATCGGCCACCCCGTGCGTGTCCGCCTCCTGGAACTGCTCATCACCGGAGAACGGCCGGTCAGCGAGCTGCTGGCCCAGACCGGGCTCGAGGCCTCGCACCTGTCCCAGCACCTGGCCGTGCTGCGCCGGACCGGGCTGACCCAGGCCAGGCGGGAGGGCAACGCCGTGCACCACCGCTTGAGCCACCCGAGCGTGGTCGACCTGCTCGACGCCGCACGCACCTTCCTGCTCAGCACGCTCAGCAGCACCAGGGACGTCCTGACCGGGCTGGAGCAGGAGGGCGTCGACCGGACGACCACCGACCGGCCGACCACCGACAACCGCACGACCACCGACCGGCCGGCCACCGACCGGCCGACCGACGACCGGGTGAGCCCGAGCACCCCGAAGGCCGAGCCGCGTCGATGAGCACCACCACACCCCGCGTCACCTGGCGTGACGCGGTCTCCACCATCGCTGCCCGCACCCTGCCCCGCCGCTCCGACTACGCCGGCCTGCGCCACGGCTGGCGAGGCGACCTCCTCGCGGGGATCACGGTCGCCATCGTCGCCCTCCCGCTCGCCCTCGGATTCGGCGTGACCTCCGGGGCCGGGGCCGCCGCGGGAATGGTCACCGCCGTGATCGCCGGCCTGGTGGCCGCGCTGCTCGGCGGGTCGAACCTGCAGGTGTCCGGACCGACCGGTGCGATGACCGTCGTCCTGGTCCCGATCGTCGCCCGCTACGGACCCGAGGCGATCCCCACCGTCGCGATCATGGCCGGTGGGCTCGTCCTGCTCGGCGGACTGATCGGGCTCGGCCGGCTCGTGGCCTACATTCCCTGGCCCGTCGTCGAGGGCTTCACCATGGGCATCGGTGTCATCATCGCCGCCCAGCAGGTCCCGCTCGCCCTGGACACCCCCAAGGCTCCCGGGGAGAACGCCGCCCTGGTCGCCTGGCGGACGCTGGGCCGGGTCGACTGGTCCAGCGCCTGGCTGCCCCTGGCGCTCGTCGTGCTGGTCGTCGTGATCATGGTCGGGCTGCCCCGGCTCAACCGGACCCTGCCGTCCTCGCTGATCGCCGTCGTCGTCGTCACCGTCCTGGTCGAGCTCGCCGCGCTGGACGTGACCCGGATCGGCGCCATCCCCTCCTCGCTGCCGGCCCCGTCCCTCCCCTCGCTCACCCCGGAGGCCACCAGCGCCCTGGTGCCCGCGGCCCTGGCCGTGGCAGCGTTGGCCGCCCTGGAGAGCCTGCTCTCGGCCCGGGTCGCCGACGGGATGACCGACAACCTCCCCCGCACCGACCACGACCGGGAGCTGGTCGGTCAGGGCGTGGCCAACGTCGCCGCCGGGGTCTTCGGCGGGGTACCGGCCACCGGGGCGATCGCCCGGACCGCCGTCAACCTGCGTGCCGGGGCCCGGACCCGCGTCGCCTCGGCCACCCACGCCGTCGTGCTCGCCGCGGTGATCTACGTGCTGGCCCCGCTCGTCTCCCGCATCCCGCTGGCCGCACTGGCCGGGGTGCTGCTGGTGACCGCCGCGCGGATGGTGAACGTGCCCACCGCGCGGGTGATCATCCGGTCGGGCCGTTCCGGGGCGCTGGTCTTCAGCCTGACGCTGGCCACCACGATCGTGTTCGACCTGGTCGTCGCGGTCGAGCTCGGTGTGGCGCTGGCCGCGGTGCTCGCACTGCGGCAGATGGCCCGCGCCAGCGCCCTGCACCGCGAGGAGCTGGACCTGGACCGGATCGACAGCGAGTCGGAGCGCGCCCTGCTGCGCGAGCACATCGCCGTCTACCGGATCGACGGCTCGCTGTTCTTCGCCGACGTCCGCCGGTTCCTGGACGAGCTCTCCCAGGTGGCCGACGTGCGCGTGGTCGTCCTGCGGCTCTCGGCGATCCGGGTGCTGGACACCAGCGGGGCCAACGCCCTGGCGGAGATCGTCGCCGACCTGCAGCGTCGTGGCATCGTCGTGCTGCTCAAGGGTCTGCGTCCGAGCCACCGCCGGGTGGTCGAGGCGGTCGGGGTGCTCGCCGAGCTGCAGCACCACAAGCACCTGTTCGACGACCTCGACGCCGCCCTGGAGCACGCCCGCTCGCACGTGCACCGGGCGGAGCGGTCCGCGGAGCAGCCCGCCGACACCCCATCGCCGGCACGGCATGATGGGCGAGGAGACCCCACCGACGTCGTCCCCGACCGGTGAGCCCACGAGAACCAGGAGGACCCGTGGACCTGTCCCGACCGACCGCACCCGACCCCTACTCGCTGCTCCCGACCGTCGCGTCCTTCGAGGTGCGCAGCACCGATCTCACCGACGGCGCACCGATGGCCGCCGACCACGCGCTGGACGGTGCGAACGTCTCCCCGGCGCTGGGCTGGTCCGGCTTCCCCGACGGCACCCGCAGCTTCGTGGTGAGCTGCTTCGACTCGGACGCGCCGACGCCGGCCGGGTACTGGCACTGGACGGTCGCCAACCTGCCGGTGAGCGTGACCGAGCTGGCCCGGGGAGCGGGCGCGACCGACGGCAGCGGTCTGCCCGACGGTGCGGTCCAGGCCCGGTCCGACGGCGGGGACACCGGCTACGAGGGAGCGGCACCTCCCGAGGGCGACCGGCCGCACCGGTACGTCTTCGCGGTGCACGCCCTGGACGTGGACCGGCTCGACGTGACGGCGGACAGCAGCCCGACGGTCGTCGCCTTCAAGTCCCTGTTCCACACCCTGGCCAGGGCGACGATCACCGCGACGTACCAGCGCTGAGACGCCCGGGGCGGCCGGCGTTTTCCGTCCGAGAACGTGTCGCTCCCCGGTGCCGGGACGCCTGGTGTCTTCGACAGCCACCGCAGACGCAAAGGAGCCGTCTCCCGGACCTGCGCGAGGGACCGACCCTGTGGCAGCATCATCGCGATGTCCGCCAAGACCACCGGGTTGACCACATGAGCGAGACGACCGTCCAGCAGTCGGCCGAGTCGGTCCGAGCCCCCGCGCACGTGCTGGAGGTCCGTGGACTGGTCCGCCGCTTCGGTGACCTCACCGCCGTCGACGACGTGAGCTTCACGATCGCCCACGGGGAGACCTACGGGTTGCTCGGGCCCAACGGGGCGGGCAAGACCACCACGATCTCCATGGTCGCGGGCCTGGTCCCGGCCGATGCCGGCACGGTCGCGCTGGTCGGGGAACCGATGGGTCCGGAGCGGGTGGCCGTCAAGAAGCACATCGGCCTGGTGCCGCAGGACCTGGCGATCTACCCCGAGCTCACCGCACGGGAGAACCTCACGTTCTTCGGACGGCTGCAGGGGCTCGGTGGCAAGGAGCTCGCACGCCGGGTCGACGAGGTGCTCGACCTGGTGGCGCTGACCGACCGGGCGAAGGACGCCACCAAGGAGTACTCCGGTGGCATGAAACGTCGGCTGAACATCGGCGTCGGGCTGCTGCACCGGCCGACGCTGCTGGTCCTGGACGAGCCGACCGTCGGGGTGGACCCGCAGTCGCGCAACGCCATCCTGGAGTCGGTCGAGGCGCTCTCCGGTGAGGGCATGGCGGTGCTCTACACGACGCACTACATGGAGGAGGCCGAGCGGCTCTGCGACCGGATCGCCATCATGGACTCCGGCCGGATCCAGGCCGAGGGCACCCGCAACGAGCTGATCCGGCTCACCGGCGGTCTGGACCACATCAAGCTGCTGGGCTCCGGCCCGATCGAGGAGGCGGCCGAGCGACTTCTCGCCCTGGCCCCCGTCGAGCGTGCCGACGCCGAGCACGGCGAGCTGCTGCTGACCGTCCGTGACGCACCGACGGCAGTCGCCTCGATCGTCACGACGGCGACGACCGCGGGGATGGAGCTCAGCGACGTCGAGATCTCCCGGCCGAACCTGGAGTCGGTGTTCCTGCACCTGACCGGCAAGGCGCTGAGGGACTGATGCGCCGGCTGTGGACCATGACGGCCTCCGACCTGCGCCAACGAGTCCGTGACAAGTCCGTCGTCATCTTCGCGATCATCGTGCCGCTGGCGCTGATGTACGTGATGAACCTCGCCTTCGGCGGCGTCGAGGACGTCGAGCTCGAGCCCGTCGACGTGGCGGTGAGCATCCCCGCGCAGGACCAGCTCGGTGACGCGCTGGTGCAGGCGGTCACGGAAAACGGTGCGGTCGAGGTGCGGTCCGAATCCGTCGCCGCCGACGACGTCCGGAACGTGGTCGAAGCCGGTGACGCGGACCTCGGGCTGATCGTCCCCCAGGAGTTCACGACCGACGTGACGTCGGGACGCGGCGGTGAGGTGGAGCTGATCCAGGGGAACGACGTCGGGCTCGAGACCGGGGTGCTGGTCGCCGTGGTGCACGGTGTGCTCGACCAGTTCACCGCGGGGGCCGTCGCGGCCACCGCAGGTGCGCAGCTGGGCCTTTCCCCCGACCAGCTCGCGCAGATCGGGCAACAGGCGGCGACGGCGGGTCCCGCGATCGACCTCGCGGCCGGCGAGGCGTCCTCGGAGCAGCTCAGCGCGGCCGGGACCATGGTCGCCGGGATGGCCGGCATGTTCCTGCTGTTCACCGTGGGCTTCGGCGTTCTCGGGCTCATCGCGGAGCGCGAGGAGGGCACGCTCGTCCGCTTGCGGTCGATGCCGATGCGGCCCGGGCTGATCGTCGCGGCCAAGGGTCTGGTCAGCTACATCCTCGGCGTCGTGGCCACCGGTGTGCTGTTGACCGCCGGGTCGGCGATGTTCTCCCTGAGCTTCGGCTCGGTACTCGCGGTGGCCGCGCTCGTGCTCGTCGTGGTGGCCGCCGGGACCTCGTTGATGTTCGCCATCGCCCGCGTCGCACGCACCGCCGAGCAGGCGAACATCGTGCAGTCGATCCTCGCCGTCGTCCTGGGCATGGCCGGGGGCGCGTTCTTCCCGATCTCTGCGTCGGGCCTGGCCGGATCGCTGCTCGAGCTCAATCCCGTGGCGGCCTTCATCCGAGGGCTGGGGATCACGACCGGTGGCGGAGGGCTGGCCGAGATCGGCACCCCGGTGGCGATCATGGCCGGGTTCGCGGTCGTCTGCCTGGCCGCCTCGCGGCTGCTGCCCGACCGGGGGGCACGGCTGTGAGGGCGCTGGGGTCGATCGCGGCCGTCGAGCTGCGCCGGTTCATGCGGGACCGGTCGAACATCTTCTTCGTCTTCGTCTTCCCGCTGCTGCTGGTCGTCGTCATCGGCGCCCAGTTCGGCGGTGGGGGGTCACAGGGCAGCGTGGTCGTCACCGGTGGGCCGAGCGACCTGCGCGACGCCCTGGTCTCCGAGCTGGAGGACGCCGATCTCACGGTCTCCTTCGCCGATGCCGACAGCGCGTCGGAACAGCTCGCCCGCGGCCGGACCGACGTCGGACTGACCGTCCCGACCCAGGCAGCCGAGGCGTTCGACAGTGGTGCGGACGTCGAGCTGGAGATGGTGCTGGCGTCGAGCTCGGGTTCGGCCGCGGCGGCTCAGGCGGTCCGCGGGGCGGTCGACTCCCTGCGGACCACCCGCGGTCAGGTCGCGGCGCTGACCGAGGCGGGCGCACCCGGTGACCAGATCGAGAGCGCTCTGGCGCAGGCGCGGGAGTCCGTGGAACCTGCGACGGTCAGCGTGGTCGACGTCGACGACGTCGCGCAGGCCTTCGCGGGAGTCGGGCAGTTCGACATCGGGGCAACGTCCCAGCTCCTGCTGTTCGTCTTCCTCATCTCGCTGGCCGGCTCTGCGACCCTGATCCAGGCCCGGCGGTACCGGGTGATCGCGCGGACCCTCGTCGCCCCGGTGTCGACGACGACGGTCGTCGGAGGTCAGGCGCTCGGCCGGTTCGTCATCGCCGGGTTCCAGGGCGCCTACATCATGGTGGTCACGGCGCTGCTGTTCGGCGTCGACTGGGGAGACCTGACTGCGGCCGTGCTCGTCCTGGCCGCCTTCGCGGCCGTTGCGGCAGGCGGCGCGATGGTCATCGGATCGGCGTTGGACAACGACAACGCGGCTTCGGGCGTGGGGGTCGGCGCGGGACTGGTGCTCGCTGCCCTGGGCGGGGGGATGTTGCCGCTGGAGCTGTTCCCCGACGGGATGCGGACCATCGCGAACTTCACCCCGCACGCGTGGGCGTACGAGGCGTTCGCCGAGATCCAGCGCCACGACGGCACGGTGGTCGACGTCCTGCCGGAGCTCGGGGTGCTCGTCGGGATGGCGGCGGTGCTGTTGGCGCTCGGCTCCTGGCTGCTGCGACGGAGTCTGACGCGGGCGCTGTAGGGACGTCGGGGCGCACCTCGCCTTCCCTTGTCTGCTCCTTTCGTTCTTCCCCACCACTCTCTGTCAGAATGGTGGCGGCCCTTGGGCTCGTGGGAGGTGTTGGACGGGGAGGTCGGT
>CAYQFJ010000019.1:0-31818 GCA_964416715.1 uncultured Actinotalea sp.
ACGACTTGTCCCAGACACCGTCGTGCAGCGCCCGGTCCAGCGGGGTCAGTCGACGGGTCAGGGCGATGATCTCGGCCAACGTGATCTCGACCACCGACCGGGTGTTCGAGAAGGGGGCGTTGAACGCCGCGACACCGGCGTTGGCGGCGGCTGTCAGGTCGATCTGGTTCGTACCGATGCAGTATGCGCCGACGACCTGCAGGTCGGGGGCGTTGGCCAGGACCTTCTCGGTGAGCTGCGTCTTGGAGCGGATGCCGAGGATCTGGACGCCCTCGAGCGAGTCGATCAGCTCGTCCTCGTCCAGCGCACCGGTCCGGGTGGTGACGTCGATGCCGTCGGTGCGCAGGATCGTCGATGCCAGCGGGTGGAGGTTCTCCAGCAGAAGGGCTCGTTGCACCGACCCATGGTGGACCCGTTGGGCCGCGGATGTGAAACCGGACCGACAGGCGGGACGTCACCGGGGCCTGGCAGACTGCGGCGATGGACCGGACGCGTGGTGGCCCCGGCCGCGCGGACGCCGGTCGGTCGGTCGTCGGGACCCTGCTCGGCCTCGCGCTGATCGTCGTCCTGGCCGCCGGTCTCGGTCTCGCGTGGCGGTCCACCGGTGGGGACCTGCGCGACCTGGACCTGTCCACCCTGACCCGTCCACGCGCCTTCGTCGAGATCGACGGGCGGACGGTGGCGGTCCCGCGCCCCGCCGAGTCCGACGGTCGCATCCTGCCCGCGGTGCCGGTCACCACCACGGGCAGCCACGCCTTCCTGCACACGCACGCCGATGGCACCCCCGTCGGCTACGACCCGTGCCGGCCGGTGGAGTACGTGGTGCGGCCGGACAACGCCCCCGACGTCGGTCCGCAGCTCCTCGCCGAGGCGGTCGACGTCGTCTCGGCCGCCAGCGGGATCCAGCTCGTCCCGGTGGGCGCCACCGACGAGGCACCGAGCGTCGACCGCCCGCTGATCCAGGAGAGGTACGGGCCGGGCTGGGCGCCGGTGCTCGTCGCCTGGTCGGACGAGGAGGAGGTCCCGGAGCTGGCCGGGCAGGTGGCCGGCGTCGGGGGCTCCGCGGCGGTGCCCGGGGCCGACGGCGAGGGGTCCTGGCTCGCCGCCGGGAGGCTCGTCCTGGACGCGCCGGACATCACGCGGATGCTCGAGCGACCGGACGGCTACGAGCGAGCACGCGCGATCGTGGTGCACGAGCTGGCGCACGTGCTCGGGCTGGACCACGTCTCGGACCGCGACGAGCTGATGCACCCGGTCACGTCGAGCCGCACCGACCTCGGACCCGGTGACCTGGAGGGTCTGGCGCTGGTGGGTCAGGTCGCCTGCGAGGAGTGATCGGCCGCGAGCCCCGCCGGCAGCGGCTCGGCCGCCACCACGACCAGCGCCCGTGTCGGCCGGGTCATCGCCACGTACAGGTCCCCCGCGGAGCCCTCGCGGAGCACCTCGGCCGGCTCGACCAGCACGACGACGTCGAACTCCAGCCCCTTGGCCCCACGCGCGTCGAGCACCGCCAGCGTGGCGTCCAGCAGACCGTCGCCCCCGCGCGGCCGCAGGTGCTCGGCCAGTCCGGAGGACGTGAGGGCCTCGTGCAGCTCCCGGACCCGGCCCGGCGTGGTCAGCACCGCGACCCGTCCGGGACCGGAGGCTCCGTCGGAGGCCCCGTCGGGGCCCCCGTCGGCGGAGTCGGCTCCGTCGGTCACGCCGAGCTCGACCAGCGCCCCGGTGACCGCCCGCACGGCGGTGGGCGCGACGTCGTCGGCAGCGACCTCGTGCACGCGTAGCGCGCCGTCCACCTCGCGGGCCGACGTGAGCTCGCTGATCGGCAGCCCGGCGACGTCGGCGACCCGCTGCGCTGCCCGGGCGATCTCGGCCGGCGTCCGGTAGTTGACCGTGAGCTCGGCCATCCGCCACGAGTCGTGCAGCACCGGGTCGAGCACGTCGGCCCAGTTCCGGAGCCCGCCCGGCGACGACGTCTGGGCGAGGTCGCCGACGATCGTCATCGACCGTGTGGGGCAGCGGCGCAGCAGCATCCGCCACGCCATCGGTGAGAGCTCCTGGGCCTCGTCGACCACGACGTGCCCGTAGGTCCAGCTGCGGTCGGCCGCGGCGCGCTCGGCGGTGGTCAGCCGCGGGCCGGAGTGCGCGAACCGTTCGGCGAGCAGCTCGGCACTGACCAGGCCCCCGCCCGCTCCCGAGGAGGAGAGCACCTGACGGGCGTAGTCGATCTCGGCGCTGCGGCGTCGTGCGCTCTCGGCGGCCTGCGCGCGCTCGGCCTGGTCGTCCTCGCCGAGGAGCTCGGCGGCCTCGTCCAGCAGGGGGACGTCGGCCGGCGTCCAGGGTGCCTCCGGCCCGCGCAGCAGCAGCCGCTGGTCGTCGGGGGGAAGCTCGTCCCCCGCGGCCGCGGCCAGCCGGGCCGAGCGGGTCAGCAGGTCGGTGACCAGTCTCTCCGGGGTCAGCGGCATCCAGGCGAGGTTGAGCGCGATGCGTATCTCACGCGTGGTGCGCAGCTCCTCGAGCACGTCGGCGCGGTCCTCGGGGGACAGCGGCTGACCCAGCGCTGCGGCGTACTGGTCGGCCAGGCGTCCGAGCATGTCCCGGACGAAGGTCACCCGGGCGAGGTTGTGCGGCCGGCCGGTCCGCCGCGCGCGGGCCATCGCCTCGGCGACGTCCCGGGGCGTCACGGTCACCGAGGCGCGGTCCACCCGGACCTCGACGGGCTCGGCCGGGACACGCTGACGAGCGCGCACCGCGCGCGCCAGGACCGCCGCCATCACCGTCCGGCCCTTGAACTCGGCCACCGCGTCGGGCTCGTGCCCGCGGGCCTCGACGCCGGGGAACAGGTCCGCGATCGTGGACGTGACCACCCCCGTCTCGCCGAGCGAGGGCAGGACCTGGTCGATGTAGCGCAGGAAGGTGCGACTCGGTCCCACGAGCAGCACCCCGGACCGCTCCAGCAGGTTGCGGTGGGCGTACAACAGGTACGCGGCCCGGTGCAGCGCGACCGCCGTCTTGCCCGTGCCGGGGCCGCCCTGGACCACGAGCGCGCCGCCCAGGTCCGCCCGGATGATCGCGTCCTGCTCGGCCTGGATCGTCGCGACGATGTCGCTCATCCGTCCGGTGCGCCCGGCGGCCAGCGAGGCCAGCAGCGCTCCCTCGCCGGACAGCGTCGAGGCGGACAGGTCGTCGTCCGCGCCGGACAGGTCGAGGAGCTCGTCCTCCAGCGCGGTGACCCGCCGACCGCGGGTCAGCAGGTGCCGCCGCCGCCGTACGCCCTCGGGCCGGGCCGCCGTCGCCCGGTAGAACGCTCGTGCGGCCGGCGCGCGCCAGTCGGTGAGCAGCGTGTTGTGCTCGGAGTCGTTCAGCCCGATCCGGCCGACGTAGAGCGGGTCACCCTCGGCGACGTCCAGCCGTCCGAAGGTCAGGCGCTGCTCGACCGCGTCGAGCTGGGCCAGCCGATCCTCGTACAGGGTGGCGAACGCGTCCCGCTCGGAGCGGTTCTGCGGGGAACCGGACGGACCGGTCCGGCGGGTCCGGGCCAGGCGTGCGGCGGTCTGCGCGCGCAGCTCGTCGAGCCGCGCGTACCGCTCGTCCACGGCCTCCTGCTCCTCGCGCAGCTGGTCACCCGAGGTGGCCACGTGGCTCCTTCCGGTCGTGAAGCGGCCGTCCATTATCCGCCATCGCGGCCGTGCGTCACGCCCGTGCTCACCCGCAGCGGGCGCGGCCCGTCCTAGGATCGACCCGCAGCACCGGTGGTCGAGCGCTCGCCCGCGGCCCCCGGCTCCACGAAGACCGGTGAGCGGTGCCCGACGGAAGGTGGCAGGTGCCCTACAACGACCCGAACTCCGAGCCCATCGTCGTGCTGCTGGTCGAGGACGACGACGGCGACGCCTTGCTCGTCGAGGAGCTGCTCACCGAGAGCGTCACCCCGATGACGGTGGTGCGTGCGAGGTCGGCGGACGAGGCCGCCGCCGCACGCGAGGTCGACTGCATCCTGCTGGACCTCGGACTGCCGGACGTCGACGGCTTCTCCGCGCTGGAGAGCCTGATCCGCAGGCGCGACTCCCCGGCCGTCGTCGTGCTCACCGGACGGGCCGCGACCGGTCACGGGCTGCGCGCGGTCGCCGCCGGTGCGCAGGACTACCTGGTCAAGGGCGACATCACGGCCGAGGCGCTGGTGCGGGCGGTTCGGTACGCGATCGAGCGGCGTCGTGCGCAGAGCCAGGAGCGGGCCCTGTTCCGGGCTCAGGTCCGGGACTACGAGGCAACCCGGCTCGAACGGGCCCTGCTGCCCACGCCGCTGGTCGGCGACGGGTCGCTGGAGGTGCTGGTGGGCTACCGGGCGGGGCGTGACGGACTGCTGGGCGGCGACTTCTACGACGTCGTCGAGCGGGAGGACGGCTCGGTCGCCGCCGTGGTCGGCGACGTGGCGGGCCACGGCCCGGACGAGGCGGCGCTCGGTGCCACGCTGCGTACCGCGTGGCGGACCTCGGTGCTCGCCGGACTGCCTGCGGCCAAGGTGCTCGACGTCGTCGAGCAGGTGCTCGCGGCCGAGCGGGGCCGGCCGGAGATCTTCGCGACCCTCGTCATGCTCGTGGTGGCCCCCGACCGCCGCTCGCTGGACCTCTTCCTGTGCGGGCACCCAGCGCCGTTCCTGCTGGGCCGGCCCACCGGTCCGCTGCCGTCGGAGCACCGCGGTCGCGCGCTCGGGATCCCCGTGCTCGGCGGGTGGCGGTCCGAGCGCATCGAGCTCGGACCGCAGTGGCGGGTGATCATGTTCACCGACGGTGTGCTCGAGACCACGGTCGACGACGGCGGGTCCCGGCTCGGTGAGGAGGGACTGGCCCGGGTCATCGAGACCCAGCTCGACGGTACGGTCGCGCTCGTCCAGGACGGTGCGGCCCCGACGCTGGTCGACCGCATCCTGGGGGCGGTGAGCGAGCGGCACGGCGGGGACCTGGTGGACGACGCCGCACTGGTCGTCCTGGGGTGGTCCCAGGAGCGTGCGTGAGCGGTCCGGCGGTGCGCGGGCCACGTCGTGACGTGAGCCTGCGCCGCCGCCTGGGCATCATGCTGGTGGCCGCG
Source organism: uncultured Actinotalea sp. (assembly GCA_964416715.1). Taxonomy (GTDB): domain Bacteria; phylum Actinomycetota; class Actinomycetes; order Actinomycetales; family Cellulomonadaceae; genus Actinotalea. The sequence goes on from CAYQFJ010000019.1 coordinate 5,083, forward strand.
GGTGTCCTCGGCGTGGTGCTGGTCGGGTGGGGAGCCTGGGCGCTCGGGGTCGTCGACGACCGCGGGCTGCTGATCACCGAGACCTACTTCGACGCGATCACCGAGGCCGAGGCGGGGTACCTGACGCTGGTCGACGCCGAGTCCGCCTTCGCCGGGTACCTGCTGACCGGGGCGCCGGCGACGCTGGTACCACTGGAACGGCTCGAGGTGCCGGCGCCCACGGACGGACCGGGGGCGCGGCTGCGCGAGGTTCTCGGGGCCGATCACCCGGTGATCGAGGCTCAGCAGCGGTCCCAGCGCGCGATCGAGCGCTGGTACGAGGAGTTCGTCGTCCCGACCGGCGACGTCGTGCGCAGCTCGGGTGTGGACGCGGTGGCGGCCGAGGACGTGGCACGGGGCGAGGAGCTCTTCGAGGAGGTGCGGACCTCGACCGACTCCTACCTGCGCCTGCTGCGCGCGGAGCGGTCGCTCGCGATGGACGACCTGCGGCAGTCCGGCGCCGTGCTCGACGTCTTCGTGGGCCTGGTCGTGGTCGCCTCGGTGGTCGTGGCGGCAGCCGTGTGGGTGCTCACCCGCCGCTGGGTCACCGGTCCGCTGGCGACGCTGGCGACCGACGCGCGCACGGTGGCCGACGGTGACGTGGGCCACCGGGTTCGGGTGACCGGCCCCGGCGAGGTCGGTGCCGTGGCCCGCGACGTGGAGCAGATGCGCGTGCGGCTCGTACGGCTGATCGAGGACTCACGGCGCGCCAGGACGGAGCTGGAGGCGTCGCACCGGCGGCTGGAGGAGCAGGCCGAGGACCTGCGCCGGTCCAACCGCGACCTGGAGGAGTTCGCCTACGTGGCCTCGCACGACCTGCAGGAGCCGCTGCGCAAGGTGGCGAGCTTCACCCAGCTCCTGGGACGTCGCTACGAGGGGCGGCTGGACCAGCGTGCGGATCGCTACATCGCCTTCGCCGTGGACGGCGCCCGGCGGATGCAGCGGCTGGTCAACGACCTGCTGGAGTTCTCCCGGGTGGGGCGGTCCGGAGGCCCGCCGACGGACGTCGACCTGGCCGCCGTGCTCGACGGCGCGCTGGAGGAGCTCGCCGGACCGCTCGAGGCGGCCGGGGCGATCGTCGTCGGGCAGGACCTGCCGGTGGTGCGCGGTCGGCGCACCCTGCTGCAGCAGCTCATGGTGAACCTCGTGGACAACGCGGTGAAGTTCCGGCACCCGGACCGCGCTCCGCGGGTGCGGCTGGGAGCGCGACGGGTGGGGGACTCCTGGGAGCTCTTCTGCGCCGACAACGGCATCGGCATCGACCCGGAGCATGCCGGCGACGCCTTCGTGATCTTCCAGCGGCTGCACACGGCCGAGCCGCACGAGGGAACCGGGATCGGGCTGGCGCTGTGCAAGCGGATCGTCGAGTACCACGGGGGCCAGATGTGGGTCGATACCGGCGTGGAGACCGGTGCCGTCGTACGGTGGACGCTCCCGGCCACCGCGGACCAGGACACGTCGGCCGGTACGACGAGCGAAGCCAGACCCGCCGGCCGGGCAGCCGACCCGGCCGAACCGGCGGATCCGGAAGGGTCGACCGGCTCGACGGGTTCACCTGGAATGCGGTGACCACGACGTGGCGTTGTGCTGGGTGATGCCGCACGGTGGAGGAGAGGACACGATGCTGGACCCGAGCCAGATCTACACGATCGAGGACGAAGTCGCGCGTGAGCTCGACGAGCGCGTGTCGGTGGGCCGTGGGCCGATGCTGCTGCACATGGTGCGGGGCTTCGTCGACGCCGGGCAGGCCGGGCAGACCGCGGCGGAGCACCTGACCGAACGGTTCCGCACGACGCGGCTCGCCACCTTCGACGTCGACCAGCTCCTGGACTACCGGGCGCGTCGGCCGGTGATGACGTTCGACTCCCAGAGCTGGAGCGAGTACGAGGCCCCCGAGCTGGTCGTCGACGTGGTCCGGGACGGTGAGGACGTCCCGTTCCTGCTGCTGCACGGGGTCGAGCCGGACGTCCAGTGGGAGCGGTACGTGGCGGCGGTGCGCCAGATCGTCGAGCGCTTCGACGTCCCGCTGACCGTCGGCGTGCACGGCGTCCCGATGGGTGTGCCGCACACGCGGCCGCTCGGCGTCACCGCGCACGGGACTCGTAGGGAGCTCGTCGAGGACCACGTGTCCTGGATCGGGACGGTGCAGGTCCCGGCCAGCGCGAGCGCCGTGCTCGAGTACCGTCTCGGCCACTGGGGCCACGACGCCGTCGGCTTCGCGGTGCACGTGCCGCACTACCTCGCGCAGTCGCCGTTCCCGCAGGCGTCCCTGGTGGCGCTGGAGCATGTGCAACGGGCGACCGCCCTCGAGCTGGACGCCGCAGCCCTGGAGCCGGCCGCCGCCGAGGTGCTCGCGGAGGTCGAGCGCCAGGCCACCGCCTCGGAGGAGGTCATGGCCGTGGTCACCGCGCTGGAGGAGCAGTACGACTCGTTCTCCCGGGCGATCGGCCGGACGAACCTGCTCGCCGAGTCGACCGAGATCCCGACCGCGGACGAGCTCGGCGCTGAGTTCGAGCGCTTCCTCGCCGAGCAGCAGGGCGGCGAAGGCCCCGGGCGCTGAGCGCCCACGTACGCGGATGACCCTGAGCGTCCGCGAGGGCGGTGGTCGCCGGGCGGTCCTGGTCTGGGGGGTCGCCGTGGCGGCGTACGCCGTGGCGGTGCTGCACCGCGGCTCCTTCGGTGTGGTCGGGGTGGAGGCCGCCGAGCGGTTCGCGGTCAACGCCACCGTGCTGTCCACCTTCGTCGTCGTGCAGGTGGCCGTGTACGCCGGCCTGCAGGTACCGGTGGGGCTGTTGCTGGACCGGCTCGGCTCCCGGACGCTGATCGCGGGGGGCGCCGTCCTGATGGCGGTCGGCCAGCTCCTGCTGGGCCTGGTCGACGAACTGGGCCTGGCCTACGTGGCGCGCGTTCTCATCGGTGCGGGCGACGCCGCGACGTTCATCCCGGTGGTCCGGCTGGTTGCGGTCTGGTTCCCGGCCCGCCGGGTGCCGCTGTTCACCCAGCTCACCGGGCTGCTGGGGCAGGTCGGTCAGATCGCGGCGGCAGTCCCGCTCGTGCTGGTGCTCGGCCTCGTCGGCTGGACCCCGGCCTTCGTGGGTCTGGCCGGTGTGGGCGTGGTTGCGGCCATCGCGGTGGCTGCCGCGGTCCGTGACCAGCCGTCCGGTACCGAGCCGCTGCGGTCCTCGGGCCGGTTCACGGAGTCACTGCGCGGCGTCGCGCGCAGCCCGGGAACGTGGCTCGGCTTCTGGTCGCACAGCATCAGCCAGTTCCCGCTGGCGGTCTTCGTGCTCCTGTGGGGGTTCCCGTTCCTCACCGTGGCCCAGGGCCTGAGACCGGCGACCGCCGGCGGACTGCTCACGCTCAGCGTGCTGGCCTCGATGGTCAGCGGGCCGATCGCGGGCGCGCTCACCGGCCGTCACCCGCTGCGCCGGTCCTGGATCATCCTGGGCAACGCGGGCGTCACGGCGGCGGTGTGGGCGGCGGTGCTGCTCCGGACCTCCCGCAGCCCCGTGTGGCTGCTGGCCCTCCTGGTCGTCGTGCTGGGCGTGGGTGGCAGCGTGGGTCTGGTCGGCATGGACTTCGCGCGGACGTTCAACCCGCCGCACCGCTTCGGCACCGCGACCGGGCTGGTGAACGTCGGCGGCTTCTCGACGGCTGTCGTCGGGATCCTGGCGGTGGGGGCGGTGCTGGACCTCGCCGAGTCGCGCGGTGTCCCGGCGCTGTCGGTGGCCGCGTTCCGGCCCGCCTTCGCCGTGCTCGTCGTCCTGTGGCTGATCGCCTTGGTCGGGATACTCGTGAGCCGTCGCGGTGCCCGTCGGGTGATGGCGGCGCAAGGGGTGCGGGTCCCTCCGGTGCGGGAGGTCCTGGCCCGCCGCCGCGACGCGCGCGCGGTCGAGGTGCGCCGCCCACCCGAGTGACGGGTGCGCCGGTGAGGGGCAGGTCCGGTGGGCCCTGGTGCGGCGGGACCCTGGCGTGGGCCATGGGCGTCATGCCAGACTTGTCCGCGTTGCAGTGACGACTTGCGGATGACCTGTTCGCTGGGCCAGGCATTGCGGCACGAGCACCGGGCAGAAGGTCCGGTCAGCAACGTCCCCGTTTGGACAGAAGGACAGGACAAGCATGGCGCAGGGATCTGTGAAGTGGTTCAACGCGGAGAAGGGCTACGGCTTCATCGCCCAGGACGACGGCGGTGCCGACGTCTTCGTGCACTACTCGGCGATCGACAGCCAGGGCTACCGCACCCTCGAGGAGGCCCAGCGGGTCGAGTTCGAGATCACGCAGGGGCCCAAGGGTCCGCAGGCGGAGAAGGTCCGCCCGCTCTGAGCACGATCTCGTGATCGTCCGACGAGGCCGCACCCGCACGGGTGCGGCCTCGTCGTTCATGGGAGGGGGGCAGATCAGCGCTACCGACCCGGTGGTGCCGCGCGCTCGCCGCTCCCTTCCGTTCCGCCGATCGGGTGATCCGCCCGGGTGCTCTCGACGGACGCGTCCCGCAGCGGCGCGGCGGTCCCGACGAACGCGTCGAGCTCCCGGCCGCGCAGCAGGTGGACCGGGACCGGCAGAGTGCGCAGGGAGCGTGCGAGTCCGGCGTCCTCCAGGTCCGGGCCTCCTTCGCCCGGCGTGGCGATCACCACGAGGTTCCCGTAGCGCCGTCCCTTGAGCTGCCCCGGCTCGGCGCTCAGCGCGACGTCGGCGAAGACCTCGCTCGCAGTCGCGAGCTCCGCCCTCGCCAGGGGCAGCGGCGGATGATCGACGCAGTTGGCGAGGTAGAGGCCGCCCGGTCTCAGCACGCGGGCCACCTCCCGCACGAACTCGACGGTGGTCAGGTGCGCGGGCGTCACGTCGGGGGAGAACACGTCGCGCACGACGACGTCCGCACTACCGGTAGGGCGCGTGGTCAGCGCCTCGCGCGCCTCGGCGGTGCGCAGCCGCAGCCGAGGTGAGCGGGGCAGCGCGAACCACTCGCGCACCAGCCGGAGGAGCTCTCCGTCGTGGTCGACGGCGAGCTGGCGCGATCCCGGACGGGTCGCCTCCACCCACCGCGGGAGGGTGCACGCTGCCGCACCCAGGTGCACGGCGTCCACCGGGCCGGGTGGCAGGAGGTCGATGACCGCGGCCATCTGCTGCATGTACTCGAACTCCAGCCACGTCGGGTCGTCCATGTCGACGTGCGAGCTGGGCACGCCGTTGACCAGGAGCGTCATCACCCGTGGCCGGGCCGGTTCGGGGACCAGCCGAGCGGTTCCGGTGGCGATGGGCACGGGGCCGTCCGGCAGCCCGGCCGCGGGTGTCTCGGCACGCCGGGCCGCGCGCGTGGGCTCCTCGGCAGCCGTCCTGCGCGCATCGCGCCGGTTGCTGCGGCGACCACCGGACATGCGACCACCGTAGGGCTTGACAGCGTTCGAACAGACGTTCGACAATGGTGGTGGAGGTGGTGACAGTGCGTGAGGTGGCAGCCGACATGACGGCCCGGGCGGCGGCTCAGGTTCCGCTGCCCGCCGCCGCGATGCGACTGCTCGCGCGCAGTGAAGCCGAGCTCGTCGCCGCACAGCTCTCGAGCTCCGACGACGAGCGGTTCGTGCACGCCCACCTCGCGGCGCTGCGAGCCGGTGCCGCGCTGCTCGCGGTGGTCGGGCGCCCGTCGCGCAGGCGTGGTCCGCGCCCGGTGTGGGACCTGGTCGCGGCCGCAGTGCCCGAGCTCGCCGGCTGGACGGCGTTCTTCGCCGACGGCGCCCCGATCAGGTCCGCCGTCGAGGCGGGCCGCCACGCGGGTGTGGACCCCGCACGCGCCGAGGCGACGGTCACCGCCGCCGAGGACTTCCAGGACGCGGTCCGCCGACACATCGGTGTCGCGTCGGGTGACACGGTGCCCGGTCCCGGCACCACGCTCGAGCTGCGCGCGTCATGAGACCGGCGTGAGCAGCTCATGAGCAGGCGCGCCGCGGTCGAGGTCGGTCGTGACTGGGGCTCGGACGAGTCCGGTTGCTCCATCCTGCACGTGGACATGGACGCCTTCTTCGCGTCGGTGGAGCTCGCCCGCCGTCCGCACCTGCGCGGTCGCCCGGTCGTCGTCGGTGGCCAGTCCCGGTCGGTCGTCCTCGCCGCCACGTACGAGGCACGTGCCTTCGGCGTCCACTCCGCGATGCCCATGGCGCAGGCGCGGAGGCTGTGCCCGCAGGCGGTCGTCATCCCGCCGGACCACGCCGCCTACCGCGCGGCCTCCCGGACGGCGATGGCGATCCTCGGTGAGATCACCGCGATCGTCGAGCAGGTCAGCGTCGACGAGGCGTTCCTCGACGTGTCCGGGGCCCGGCGGCGGATCGGCGCACCCACGCGGATCGCCGAGCTCATCCGCTCGCGGGTGCTGGACGAGCTCGGGGTGACGTGCTCGGTCGGCATCGCGGGAACGAAGTTCGTCGCCAAGCTGGCCTCGGGTCTGGCCAAGCCCGACGGCGTGCTGCTCGTACCGCGCGAGGCGACGGTCCCGCTCTTGCACTCCCTGCCGGTCGAGGCGCTGTGGGGCGTGGGTGAGCGCACCCGCGAGGCACTCGGACGCTGGGGGATCACCACGGTGGCCGAGCTCGCGGCCTCGGACGTCGGCACCGTCCAGCGGGCGGTCGGGCGGACGGCGGGAGCACACCTCGTCGACCTCGCGTGGGGGCGCGACCCACGACCGGTCACCCCCGAGCGCCGGGAGAAGAGCATCGGGGCCGAGACGACGCTCCAGACGGACGTGGCGGACCTCGGTGTGCTCGACGGACATCTGCTCGGGCTCGCTGACCGGTGCGCGGGCCAGCTCCGGTCGAGGGGGTTCGTGGCCCGGACCGTGGCGGTCAAGGTCCGGACGGCCGACTTCCGCACCCTCACCCGGTCGCGCACGCTGGCGGTACCCACCGACGTCGCGCGGGAGATCCACCTCACGGCGCGGGACCTGCTCGCCGCCGCAGACCTCCAGGGCAGGTTCGTCCGGCTCGTCGGGGTGCGTGCCGAGGGACTGGAACCGGCGGGGGAGCGCCAGCTCACGCTGGACGAGGCGACCACCGAGCGGTCCGTCCCGAGCCGCCGTGCCGAGCAGGTGATGGACCAGGTACGCGAGCGGTTCGGGGCCGGCGCCATGCGTCACGGCGCGACGATCGGCGTAGCGGGGCCGCCACCAACTACCGAACCGCCGGTCGGCGACCTATCCTGAGGGTGTCCCGTCCCACCGGCCAGCACGGAGGTAGCCATGCCTCTGTCCGAGTACGAGCAGCGCGTACTGGATCAGATGGAGCGACAGCTCACGTCTGACGACCCCAAGCTGGTCAGTACGTTCCAGGGGCGAGGCCCGGCTTCCGTCCGCCGGTACCTCCTCGCCGGGGCGGGTGCGCTCGTCGGTCTGGTCGTCCTCGTGGTCGGCGCCGCGACGAGCCAGCCGGTGATCGGTGTGCTCGGCTTCGTCGCGATGTTCGTCTCGGCCGTGCTCGCGTTCTCCGCGCCCCGCCGTCGTGGCCCCCAGGGGGTCGTGGCCAAGGACGGCTCCGTGGCGCCGCGTGCGGGCAAGCGCCCCAAGTCGTCCTCCGGAGGGTTCCTGGCCCGGCTCGAGGAGCGCTGGGAGGCCCGGCGCCGGTCGGGGCAGTAGCCCGCACACCAGCCCGCGACGGCCGGACGCACCCCGAACGGCCCACGGTCCCCGGACCGTGATCGGCCGTGCTCGACCGGGCTCCCCGGGATCCGTCCTGCGGGAACCGCGGGCTCAGGAGCGGATCGGCTCCCGCACGCGCTCGGCGTGCGCGGCCTCGTCCGCCGCCTCGTGGAACGGCAGGACGGCCGCATCGACCAGAGGCTCCAGCAGCTCGGACCGCCAGGTCAGGGCCACCGGCGCGTAGCGCGCGTTCTCGACGGCCTCGACCAGCTGGGCCAGTGCCGCGCGCGCGTCCTCGACGGATGACGCCGCCACGCCGTGACGCAGGTGCTCGGCGTACCACTCCTCCACCAGCCCGGCGGCCTGCCGGGGGGTGGTCGCGTCGCTCCAGGTCACGTCGTACGCGGCCAGGCGCGACTCGAGCTCGCTCCACCACCCGTCGGGACCGTCCGGGGGCACCCCGCGGCGTCGACGTCGACGCGCCAGCACCGCCATGACCCCCAGGGCGGCCAGACCCGCGACCGCCACGAGCACCACGACGACGACCACGAGCGGGATCTGTGCGGAACCGATCTCGACGTTTCGGCCCCCGCCCCCGGCACCGGGCGCCGTCGTCGGGGCCGTCGTCGGGGTCGCCTCGGTCACCGGGGTCGGCACGGGCGTCTGCCCCACCTGCTGCCCGCCGTACGGGTCGGCGTAGACGGGAGGCGCGCCGGTCTGGGTCGCGGGGGTCGGCTCGAACCGCACCCACCCGGCGTCGGCGAAGTACAGCTCGGGCCAGGCGTGGGCCTGCCGACCGGAGACCACGTACCGGCCGACGGCCGACGTGTCGGCCCGGCCCGGCAGGAACCCGACGCCGATCCGGGCGGGGATGCCGATGCTCCGGGCCATGATCGTCATCGCGGTGGCGAACTGCACGCAGTACCCGGTCCGCTGGGTCAGGAAGTCCCAGACCGCGTCCTCGGTCTGTGCCTCCGGCACGTCCGTGTCGTACCGGAAGTTCTCGATGTCTCGGAAGAACGTCTGCAGGGCGAGCGCCCGGTCGTACGTGGTGGTCGCCTCGGCGGTGATCTCCTGGGCGAGCGCGGCGGTCTCGGCGGCGAAGGCGGTGTCCGGGACCTCGAGGTAGATGGGGAACGCCTCGCCGGGACCGTCGGACCGCAGCACGTCCGGCGTCAGGTCCCGCTGGCGCACGGTCAGCACGTAGGACAGGTTCCGCGTCGTGCTGCCGCGACCGACCACCTCGTCCCGTACCGGGTCGTAGGACCACGGGCCGGTGACGTCCACCGACCTCGGGCCGGTGGCGATCGGCAGCCGGTCCTCGTCCAGGTCGCCGACCCGGACCACGACCTCGACCGGCTCGACTCCGTCCGGCAGGCTCGGCGGGTCCTGGGGCCAGAGCACGCCGTCGGCCGGGAACAGCTCCGCCTCGAAGTCCTCGTCGCGGTGCCAGGACGCGCCGTCGAAGGCCGCGAGCGTGTACATGCGCAGCGGACCGATGGAGCCGACGGTGGTCGTGTAGCTGAGGATCGTCCGGTCGGAACGCTTCGCGAGGCTGGCCCGCATGTCCAGGTCGGTCGCCAGCCGCAGCGGACCGTCGATCCCCTGGGGACCGAGCGTCGACGGCAACGTCATCGAGCCGAACACGGGCAGCGCGGTCGACGCAGGCCCGGCGAGGATCGCGACCAGGCTCACCGCGATCGCCGCTGCGACCGTCCGCGTCGCATCCCGATCCGGACGTCCGGTGCTCGACGGTACGGGCGCCCGGGTCACGGCCAGCAGCAGGAGGAACGCGGTCGCACCGATCAGCAGCGCCCCGAAGGAGGCGATGCGCTCGAAGAGGACGGCCGGCGCCCACAGCGCGAGCAGGGCGATCCCACTGAGCCCGGCCCGGCCGAGCCCGACCGCGACCAGGTCGGCGAGGAGGAAGGAGGCCAGCGCACCGGTCACCACCAGGAGCTCGACCCCGCGACCTGGCTCCAGCGGGATGCGACCGTCCACCACGGCTTGGACACCTTCACCGGCCAGCCCGAACCAGCGACCCACGGCATCCGGGGTCGGCCAGGGGATCGTCGGGGAAGGTCGTTCACCGGAGTACAGGGAGCCGAGCAGGAGCACGGCCGCAGCCAGGCCCCAGACCGTCGGCGCGAACCGGTGACGGCGGAGGTTGCGCACCGTCGCTGTGACCAGTGCGACCAGCACGACCAGCACGACGCCCACCGGGAACCACCGGTCGAGCACGAGCAGCCCGTCCAGGCTCAAGAGCCCGGCCACGACCGCGAGCACGACCAGAGCCGTCGCCCACCAGCGTCGGGCGGAGGTGGCCGGGACGGCGGTCATCGAGCCATCTCCCAGCGCTCGTCCGACCCGAGGAGCAGGTCCCAGGAGGAGGTGAGATCGTCCCCGGCCCGCACCGCGCAGGTGGTCCAGCCCGCTCGCCGCAGCGCGTCGACCGTGCGCAGCTGGTCCGGGGTGGTCCCGGTCGTCCCGCCCGGGCCGACGACCATCGCCCAGCCCCGGCTCGACGCGCCGATCCGGGCGAGCGACGTGAGGGGGCCGGGCTCGAGCGCCCCGACCACCGCGAACACGAGCTCGGCACCGCCGGACTGGGTGGCGACCTGGTCGACCGCCGCGAGCAGCCGGGCCGTGCGGGTCCCCGGGTTCTCCGGCAGATGCAGGTCCACCGCCTGGTCGAGCACCGTCTCCTCCGTGGTGTTTCCCGGGTCCGCCGCCCGTGCGACGTCGTGCCCGTCACCGCCGAGCAGGCGGACGTGGTGCCCCGACCTGATCAGGGCGAGCGCCATCGACGTCGCCATCGAGATGGACCACTCGGCGTCGGCCTCCTGGGCCGGGATGTCCAGCAGCACCGCGGCGGGCCGCCGGCCGGCACGTTCGTCCTGCCGCACCACGAGCTCACCGCGACGGGCGCTGCTGCGCCAGTGCACCCGCCGCAGGTCGTCCCCGGTGCGGTAGTCGCGCAGCAGCGTGTCGTCTGCCGCGGGAGTGCGGGCGCCGATGGCGGCACGGTCCACGTCGGTGGCGGCGGCGCGGTCGGCGAGGTCGAGCTCGACGACCGCGGGGTGCACGGCGACGCGCTTCGTCGCGCCCAGCGGACCGCGGGCCGAGGCCAGGCCGAACAGGTCACGGTGCTGCACCTCCAGGGGGCCGATCGGCCAGCGACCGCGACGGACGGGCTCGATCGCGTACGTGAGCCGGATCCGGCCGGGCGTCCGTCTCACCCGTGCGCGCAGACCGAGTGGTCCGGACAGCTCCCGGGCGGCCCGCTCGGAGATGTGCCAGCGGTCCAGTCGCTGCATGCCGCGGCGGCGGGTCAGGTCCACGCGGACCACCGCCCGCTGCCCGACGGCGACCGGGTGCGGGGTGATCGAGCGGGTCAGCCGGAGCCGCCCGTCGTCGCGTCGACCGGGTGCCAGGGCCAGCCACGCCAGGCTGAACAGCACGGCGACCGCGGGCAGCGCGCCCACCTGGACGAGCAGGCGCACCCCGAGCAGGACACCGACGACGGCCGTGACCACACCGAGGACACCCAGGGCCGCCCCCCGGGCGGTCGGACGGACACGGCGTACGGAGTCCATCGGTGGGTCAGCCCGTCGCGCGGCGGTCCGGGACGCTGGCTCGACCGGACGGGACGCGGGTGCGCGAGACGAGCGCGGCGAGCGTCTCGTTCACCGAGAGGCCGGCGAGCCGTGCGTCGGTGCTGGCGAGGAGCCGGTGGGCGAGCACGGGCTCGGCCAGCTCCTGCACGTCGTCGGGCAGCACGTGGTCGCGCCCGGCCATGGCGGCGCTCGCCTTGGCGGCGCGAAGCAGCTGGATCGCGGCGCGCGGTGAGGCGCCCAGCCGGAGCATCGGGTCGTTGCGCGTGGCGTCGGCCAGCTCGATCACGTACTGCTTGATCCCGGGCGCGGCGTACAGCCGGCGGGTGACGTCGATCATCGCCAGCACCTGGTCGACGTCGGCCACCGGCGTGAGGTGCCCCAGCGGGTCGGTGGCCTCCTGCCGGTCGAGCATCTCGACCTCGGCGTCGCGGGACGGGTAGCCGACGGAGAGCCGAGCCATGAACCGGTCGCGCTGGGCCTCGGGGAGCGCGTACGTCCCCTCCATCTCGATCGGGTTCTGCGTCGCGACCACGAGGAACGGCTCGGGCAGGCGATAGGTGCTGCCGTCGATCGTCGTCTGGCCCTCCTGCATGCACTCCAGCAGGGCGGACTGGGTCTTGGGGGAGGCGCGGTTGATCTCGTCGCCGATGACTATGTTCGCGAACACCGGACCCGGCCGGAACTGGAACTCCTGCTGCTCCTGCCGGTAGATCGTCACGCCGGTGAGGTCGCTCGGCAGCAGGTCGGGCGTGAACTGGATGCGCCCGACGCTGCAGTCCACCGAGCGGGCCAGAGCCTTGGCCAGCGTGGTCTTGCCCACCCCGGGCACGTCCTCCAGCAGCAGGTGGCCTTCTGCCAGCAGCACGGCCACGGTGAGCCGGACGAGGTCGGGCCGACCGGAAATGACCGACTCCATCGCGTCGCGGATACGCGAGGACGTCGTGGCAACGCTCTCGATCTCGGCGGCCGTGGGCACTGCGTGGACCATGGGGGATCCCTCCGTCACTGGCTGTGACGAGCGTAGGTGACGAAACGGTCACGGCGCGACGGCCGCCACCGTCCGGTTCCCTCCACTTCCCCCCACCGTGACCTCCGCGCCCGAGCCGACCCCGGCCGGGCCTGCCTCCGGGTGCGGGACGCCCACCGGCGGAGCAGGGGTCACGTGCCGCGGGATCGCGCTGCCCGGGCGGAATCCCTCCACCTTGCTCCACCAGGTATGACCTGCGGCGACATGGTGATTCACCCGGTCGGACGACGGCGTGGTGCTTGTTCGTGGAGGAAAGTGGAGTAACGTGGGGCCACCTGGGGAGCGGTGACCCTCCCCGCAGGCCGGTCGGACGGGTGGAGGGAGTGACGACGTGTCCCACGAGACGCCGAGCCACACCTCGTACAACCCGTTCCTGGGCACCTACACCCCCCGCCTCGACGACAAGGGCCGGCTGATCCTCCCGGCCAAGTTCCGTAGCCAGCTCGCCTCCGGGCTGGTGGTCACCCGCGGCCAGGAGCGGTGCCTGTTCGTCTTCCCGATCGACGAGTTCCGTCGCATGCACGACCAGATCCGCCAGGCGCCGGTGACCAGCAAGCAGGCCCGGGACTACCTGCGGGTGTTCCTGTCCGGCGCGCACGACGAGGTCCCGGACAAGCAGGGGCGGCTCTCGGTGCCCCCCGCGCTGCGCACCTACGCCGGCCTGGACCGGGACGTCGCCGTGATCGGCGCCGGGACCCGGGTCGAGATCTGGGACGCGGGCGCGTGGGAGGCCTACCTGGACGAGCAGGTCAGCCAGTACTCCGACACCGCGGAGGAGGTGTTCCCCGGTGCCTTCTGACTGACCCGGTCCACGGACCCCACCGCACGGTGAGGTCTCTCCCCGCCCGCTCTGGCGCACTTCCCCGGCGCCAGAGGGCTGCGGTGGGAGACCTGGTCGGGCGGTGGAGGGCCTCCCGACCAGCAACGTACGCACCGTCCGCGGTTCGCCGACAAGGTTCCGCCGACGAGCGTTCGCAGACCAGCACGGCCGAGACAGGAGGTGAGATGGCCGACGACGACCGTCCCGCGGCTACCCGGCACGTCCCCGTCCTGCTCGAGCGGTGCATCGAGCTCCTGGAGCCGGCCGTCCGTGAGCCCGGCGCCGTGCTCGTGGACCTGACGCTGGGCATGGGTGGGCACAGCGAGGCGCTGCTGCGCCGGTTCCCGGACCTGCACGTCGTCGGCCTGGACCGGGACGGGCAGGCGCTGGCGCTCGCCGGAGCGCGGCTGCGGGGCTTCGGCGAGCGGTTCACGGCGGTGCACGCGGTCTACGACCAGGTGCTCGACGTCGTCCGGTCGCGGGTCGGGCGGCGGGTGCACGGGGTGCTCGGCGACCTCGGAGTCTCCTCGCTGCAGCTCGACGAGGTAGAGCGCGGCTTCTCGTACGCGCACGACGCTCCGTTGGACATGCGGATGGACCCCACGTCCGGGCGGACGGCCGCGGACGTGCTGAACACGGCGCCCGAGCAGGACCTCGCGCGGATCCTGCGGGAGTACGGGGAGGAGCGGTTCGCCGCCCGGATCGCCCGGGGCGTGGTCCGGGCGCGCGCCGAGCGACCGCTGGGCCGGACCGAGGAGCTCGTCCGGATCGTCCGGGCGGCGATCCCGGCGGCGGCGCGGACCACCGGCGGCAACCCGGCCAAGCGCACGTTCCAGGCCCTGCGGATCGAGGTGAACGGAGAGCTGGACGCCCTGGCCGCCGCGCTGCCCGCGGCGATCGAGTGCCTCGCGGTGGACGGTCGGATCGCCGTCATGGCCTACCAGTCCCTCGAGGACCGCCTGGTCAAGCGGACGTTCGCGGCCGGCGCCACGTCCAGCGCGCCCCCGGGGCTGCCCGTCGAGCCCGAGACGCACCGGCCGTACCTGAGGTTGTTGACCCGCGGCGCCGAGCGTGCGTCGGCCGACGAGGTCGAGGCCAACCCACGGTCGGCCCCGGTTCGGCTGCGGGCCGCGGTCCGGGTCCGGCCGACGCCGGACCACATGCTCGGTGCGGCGAGGTGGGCGGCGTGAGCGCGGTCCGGGCGGTCCAGGTCCGGCCAGGGGCTGCCACCGCGGGAGCCGCGGCACCGAAGAGGACGGCCGGCCAGAAGTCGCCCGACCTGCGGGTGGTGCGCGCCCCGCAGCACGCGCGCACCCGCGCGTCGTTCGTCGCCATGTGCATGGCGCTGCTGGTCGGATCGTTGCTCGGTGCCCTGGTCCTCAACACGTCGATGGCGCAGGGTGAGTACGAGCGCTTCGCGCTGCAGTCCCGGCTCGTGCAGGCGACCCAGGGGTCGCAGCACCTGGCCGGCGAGCTGGAGCGCGCGGCCTCGCCGGCCCGCCTCGCCGAGGCCGCCCGTGCCCTGGGGATGGTCCCGGCCGCCGGCACCGGGTACGTCCGGCTGTCCGACGGCGTCGTGCTCGGGAAGCCGGTCCCCGCGGGAGCCGGGGGATGACGAACCGCAGGGACGAGCGGGTCCCCACCCGTCGGGCACCGCGCCCGACGGGGGCGGGCGCGCAGAAGGCACCGCGCCCGACGGGGGCGGGCGCGCAGAAGGCCGCCGGCCGCACACCCGCGCGCCGGACCAGTCCGCCCCGCACGGCTCGTCCGGTCCCCGCCCGCAGACCGGTACCTGTGCGCGGACCGGTCCACGGCGGCCCACGGACCCGCGCCGGCTCCACTCCCGTCGGCTCCCCGCGGCGACGCCAGACGATCGTGCTCGGCCTGATGCTGGCGGTGCTGGCGGTGTTCGGCGTGCGGCTGGTGACCGTGCAGGGTCTGCAGGGGGAGGCGATCGCGCGAGCGGCGCTGGACCAGCGACTGTTCACCGTGGCGATCCCCGGGGACCGCGGTGAGATCGTCGACGCCAACGGCGTGGTGCTGGCGACCTCGGTCGAGCGCTACGACATCGTCGTCAACCAGCGACTGATCGGGCAGGCCATGGACACCGGTGTGCTGGACCTGGCGGACATCAGCGACGACGCCGACGAGCTGGGCGCGCTGCTCGGGATCCCCGGGCCGGAGCTCGGGCCCAGGCTGCTCGGCGACCGCGGCTACGTCTTCCTCGCCAAGGGGGTCGAGCCGGAGACCTACCGCAAGGTCATGGAGCTCGGAGTGACCGGCGTCACCGGTGAGCGCACCACCGAGCGGATCTACCCCGCGGGCACGACGGCGGGCAACATCGTGGGTTTCGTCGGTGCCGAGGGCGAAGGGCTCGCGGGCCTGGAGCAGACGTACGACGAGCAGCTCCGGGGGACCGCGGGATCACGCACCTACGAGCGTGGCGCCGCGGGGCAGCGCATCCCCACCGGTCAGGGCGAGGTCGTCCCAGCCGTGCCCGGTCGCGACGTGGTGCTGACCATCGACAGCTACCTGCAGTACCAGGTGCAGTCCGCGCTGGACGAGCAGGTCCGCAAGACGGGGGCGCGGTGGGGGGCGGTCGAGGTCGTCGACACCCGCACCGGGGAGATCCTGGCGCTGGCGGACTCCCACGCCGTCGACCCGAACGATCCCGGCGCCGTCCCGGCCACCGACCGGGGCAGCCGCGCGAGCTGGGCCGCCTACGAGCCGGGGTCCACGGCGAAGGTCGTCACGATGGCCGCGATCCTGGAGACCGGTGTGGCGTCGCCGACCAGCCAGTTCGTCGTGCCGGACGTCTACGAGGTGCCCAACGGCCAGTCGTTCAAGGACTCCCACCCGCACCCGGACCTGAAGCTCACCCTGAACGGGATCCTCGCCGAGTCCTCGAACACCGGGACCGTGATGGTCGGCTCCCAGCTGCCGAAGCAGGTGCGGCACGACTACCTGAAGAAGTTCGGCTTCGGCTCCCCGACGAGCGTGGGGCTCCCCGGCGAGGGGTCCGGAATCCTGGCCGACGCCGACGACTGGGACGGGCGCAGCGAGTACGCCGTGCTGTTCGGACAGGCGGTCTCGGTCACGACGCTCCAGGCCACCCAGGTGTTCGCGACGATCGCCAACGGCGGTGTGCACGTCCAGCCGCACCTGGTGCGTGCCACCGTCGACGCGGACGGGGTCGAGCACCCGAACGAGGACACCGAGACGCGCCGCGTGATCAGCGAGGAGACCGCGCAGACCCTGATGACCATGCTGGAGAGCGCGGTCCGGGACGGCACCGGCGGCAACGCGGAGGTACCCGGCTACCGCATCGCGGGGAAGACCGGGACGGCGCAGGCCTTCGAGGGCGGCGGCGTGGTGAAGAACGTCGCGTCCTTCATCGGCGTGGCCCCGGCGGACGACCCGCACATCGTGGTCAACGTCGTGCTCTACGACCCGAAGAGCTCGATCTACGGCGGCTCGGTGGCGGCACCGGTCTTCAGCGAGGTGACCGGGTACGCGCTGCAGCACCTCGGCGTACCGCCCTCCGACACCCCGCCCGAGCTCTTCCCGATCACGTACGAGTGAGGCATCCGGCGGTGCGCACGGGCCGGCGCGGGGAGGTGCGAGCGGGCGTGGCAACGTGGTCGCTGACGGTAGATTCGACGCCGTGACGTCCCCTCAGGGCCGGATGCGCCCGCAGCATCGTGCCTCGCGTCACCTCACCGACCTCGTGACCGCCTTCGGCCTGGCGGCCGACACGCCGGAGCCTGACGTCCTGCTGCGGGGGGTTGCCGTCGGCTCGGCGGACGTCCAGGAGGGGGACCTCTTCGTCGCCCTGCCCGGGCTGCGCGCCCACGGGGCCCAGTACGCGGACCAGGCGGTGCGCGCCGGGGCGGTCGCGGTGCTGACCGACCCCGACGGCGCACGCAGGGTCGCCCAGGCGGGTCTGACCGGTGTACCGGTCGTGGTCACCGACCTGCCGCTGCGCCCGCTGACGGGGGACGTCTCCGCCTGGTTCTACGACCACCCGGACCGCGACCTGACCGTGGTCGGGGTGACCGGGACGAACGGGAAGACGACCACCTGCTACCTGGTCGACGCAGCGCTGCGGACCCGGCACGGCACGACCGGGGTGGTGGGCACCGTCGAGCTGCGGGTGGGCGAGCGGTCGATCGAGAGCCCGCGCACCACCGTGGAGTCCCCGGTGCTGCACGGGCTGTTCGCCCTGATGCGGCAGGAGGGCGCCACCGCGTGCACGATGGAGGTCTCCTCGCACGCCCTGGCCCTGGACCGGGTCGCCGGGGTGGAGTTCGACGTCGTCGGCTTCACCAACCTCCAGCGCGACCACCTCGACTTCCACGGCGACATGCAGGGCTACTTCGCGGCCAAGGCGAGGCTGCTGGAGCCGGAGCGTGCCCGGCGTGCCGTGGTGTGCGTCGACGACGACTGGGGGGTCCGGCTGGCCGCCCAGGCGCGGATCCCGGTCGACACGGTGGCCACGCGCGAGGACGCCGCCGGTCGCGGGGCGGCCGGCTGGCGGGTCCGTGACGCCACGGTCGGCCTGGACCGCGTCGGGTCGTCCTTCACCCTGGACGGGCCCGAGGGCACCAGCGTCGAGGCGTACAGCCCGCTGCCGGGCCTGGTGAACGTGTCCAACGCGGCCGTGGCGATCGTGCTGGCGCACCGGGCCGGTGTGCCGCTGGACCGGGCGGTGGAGGCGGTCGGCCGCGCGAACGGCGTGCCCGGCCGGATGGAGCGCGTCGTCGAGCGCGAGCCGGGCGGCGTGCTCGGCCTGGTGGACTACGCGCACACCCCGGACGCGCTCGTGCTGGCCCTGGAGGCGGTCCGCCCGATCACCCCGGGACGGCTGCTCATCGTGCTGGGCTCGGACGGCGACCGGGACCGTGGCAAGCGGCCGATGATGGGTGAGATCGCCGCCCGCCTGGCCGACGTCGTCGTCGTGACCGACGAGAACCCGCGTTCCGAGCCGCCCGAGGCGATCCGGGCGGCGGTGCTCGAGGGCGTCATGGCGGTCCGGCCGGACGGGCGGGACGTGCACGAGGTCGCGCCACGGTCCGAGGCGGTGCGCCGGGCGATGGAGCTCGCCGGCGACGGCGACACGGTGATCGTCACCGGGAAGGGGCACGAGCCGACGCAGGAGGTCGCCGGGGTGTTCCACCGGTACAACGACCGCGACGCGATGCTCGCCGCCGTCGCCGCCCACGGGGGTGGGCGCCGGTGAGGGCGGTCCTGATCTCCGGCGGCATCTCGATGCTGATCGCGCTGCTGGGCACCCCGTTGTTCATCAGGCTGCTGGTGCGCAAGCAGTACGGGCAGTTCATCCGGCAGGACGGCCCCGCGGCCCACTTCACCAAGCGCGGCACGCCCACCATGGGTGGCGTGGTGATCATCGCCGCGACGCTGCTGGGCTGGGCCGGGGCGGGGCTGGTCACCGGGAACCGGCCGAGCGCCTCCGCGATGCTGGTGCTCTTCCTGATGACCGGGCTGGGAGTGGTGGGCTTCCTCGACGACTACATCAAGATCTCCCGCGAGCGGAGCCTGGGGCTCTCGGCCCGCTGGAAGGTGATCGGCCAGGGTCTGGTCGGCCTGTCGTTCGCGGTCCTCGCGCTGCAGTTCCCGAACGAGAACTTCCGCACGCCCGCCTCGACCCGCGTCTCCTTCATCCGCGACACCACGATCGACCTGTCCTTCGCCGGGACGACCCTCGGCGTGATCCTGTTCATCATCTGGGCGAACTTCCTGATCACCGCCTGGTCGAACGGGGTCAACCTGACCGACGGGCTGGACGGGCTGGCCACCGGTGCCTCGCTGCTCGTCTTCGGCGCGTACGTGCTGGTCGGCGTCTGGCAGTCGAACCAGACCTGCCAGAACCTGCTCACGGCCGGTCCCCGGTGCTACGAGACCCGTGACCCGCTGGACCTGGCCATCGTCGCGGCGGCGATCACCGGGGCGTGCTTCGGCTTCCTGTGGTGGAACGCCTCCCCGGCGAAGATCTTCATGGGGGACACCGGCTCGCTCGCCCTCGGTGGCGCGCTGGCCGGGCTGTCGATCCTGTCCCGGACCGAGATCCTGGCCGCGGTCATCGGCGGGTTGTTCGTGCTCATCGTGCTGTCGGACGTGATCCAGATCGGGTTCTTCAAGCTGACCGGCAGACGGGTGTTCAAGATGGCGCCGCTGCACCACCACTTCGAGCTCTCCGGCTGGGGCGAGGTGACGATCGTCATCCGCTTCTGGATCATCGCCGGGCTGTTCGTCGCGGTGGGCGTGGGGATCTTCTACGCCGAGTGGGTGGCCGGGTAGTGCCCCCGGACCTCGACGGTGCGACGGTGCTGGTCGCCGGGCTCGGGGTGACCGGACGGGCCGTGGTCCCGGTGCTGGGCGGGCACGGGGCGCGGGTGGTCACCGTGGACCAGGGCGCCGACGACGCCGATGCGCGCGACCTGGCCGGGCTCGCCCTGGACCAGATCGACCTGGTCGTCGCCTCGCCCGGCTGGGCGCCGACCTCCCCGGTGATCGCCGCTGCCGTCGGCCGGGGGATCCCGGTGTGGAGCGAGGTCGAGCTCGCGTGGCGGCTGCGGGCCGACCGTGGTGACGGTCGCGGTCCGGCTCCCTGGCTCGTGCTGACCGGGACCAACGGCAAGACGACGACGGTCGAGATGCTCGCGTCGATCCTGTCCGCGGCCGGGGAGCGGGCGCCGGCCGTCGGGAACGTGGGCAGCCCGGTACTGACCGCGGCGACCGACCCGGCCAACGACGTCCTGGCCGTGGAGCTGTCCAGCTTCCAGCTCCACTTCACCCACACGATGGCCGCGCAGGCCTCCGCGATCCTCAACGTCGCGCCGGACCACCTGGACTGGCACGGGTCCTTCGAGGCGTACGCCGCCGCGAAGGGTCGCATCTTCCAGCGCACCGAGGTCGCGTGCGTCTACGGCGCCCGGGACCCCGTCCTGGAGGAGCTGGTCCGAGCCGCCGACGTCGCCGAGGGGGCACGGGCGGTCGGCGTCACCCTGGGAGTGCCGGGGCCCGGGCAGATCGGCCTGGTCGAGCAGCTGGTGGTCGACCGCGCGTTCCACCTGCCGGTGGACCACCCCGGGCGCACCGGCAGCGGAGCCGAGCTCGCGACGCTGGACGACCTGGCCCACCTGGCGGGTCCCGAT
Source organism: uncultured Actinotalea sp. (assembly GCA_964416715.1). GTDB lineage: Bacteria > Actinomycetota > Actinomycetes > Actinomycetales > Cellulomonadaceae > Actinotalea. The sequence goes on from CAYQFJ010000019.1 coordinate 25,382, forward strand.
GCCCACCCGGCCCGCCACGTGCTGGCCGACGCGCTGACCGCGGCGGCGCTCGCCCGGGCGCACGGCGTGCCCGCGGACGCGGTGGCGGCCGGATGGCGGGCGTACCGTCCCGGCGAGCACCGGATCGCGCACGTCGCCACCGTCGACGGCGTGTCCTACGTGGACGACTCCAAGGCCACCAACGCGCACGCGGCCGCGGCCTCGCTGGGTGCGTTCGCGCCCGGGACGGTGGTGTGGGTGGCCGGCGGGCTCGCCAAGGGCGCCACCTTCGACGACCTCGTCCGGGACCGTGCCGACCGGTTGCGCGCGGCCGTGCTGATCGGGGCGGACCCGGAGCCCTGGCGGACGGCTCTGGCCCGACACGCGCCCGGCCTCCCCGTGGTGGAGGTGGATCCCACGGACACTGGGACGGTGATGTCCCGTGCCCTGTCCGAGGCCCGTCGGCTCGCCCGTCCGGGTGACACGGTCCTGCTCGCTCCCGCGGGCGCGTCGATGGACCAGTTCCGCTCGTACGCGCACCGCGGCGAGGTGTTCGCGGACGCCGTCGGCGCGCTGGCCCGTACCGCCCGCGGCGACGGGACGGGCGACACGGGGGCCGGTCCGGCCGCGGGGGACCGCTAGCGATGGCCACCACCGCAGGAGCCCGCGTGCTCGACGCAGCATCCTTGGAGCCGCGGGGACCCCGGGGCCGTCGGACGGCGCTGGGGGCCTGGAACAGCGCGGTGACCAGCTACTACCTGATCCTCGGTGCGGGGGCGATGCTCGTCGGCATCGGCCTGGTGATGGTGCTGTCGAGCTCCAGCGTGGACTCGCTCGCGGCCACCGAGGGCGCCTCCCCGTACGCGATCTTCCTCAACCAGGCGAAGTTCGCGCTGCTCGGGCTACCGCCCGCGTGGATCGCCAGCCGGCTGCCGGTCCGGGTCTACAAGAAGTTCGCCTGGCACCTCCTCGCCGGGGCGGTGGCGCTGCAGCTCGTGGTGTTCACCGATCTCGGCAAGGCCGTCAAGGGCAACCGGAACTGGATCGAGCTGCCCGGCGGGTTCTCGATGCAGCCGTCGGAGCTCGCCAAGCTGGCGCTGGCGGTCTGGCTGGGCATGGTCCTGGCCCGCAAGCGCGCCCTGCTGCACAGGTGGACGCACGTGCTGGTGCCGGGGGTCGTCGTCGCGCTGGGGACGATCGGGCTGGTGCTGCTCGGCCACGATCTCGGCACGGCGATCATCATGGTCCTGCTGGTCGCCGGCGCGCTGTTCGTCGCCGGCGTGCCGCTGCGGATGTTCGTCGTGGCCGGTCTGCTCGCGGCGTTCCTCGTGGTTCAGCTCGCCAAGGTGAACAACACCCGCGTGGCCAGGATCGAGGCCTTCTTCAGCGCCGACTGCGACGCGTCCAACGAGTGCTACCAGACCACCCGGGGTATGTACGGGCTGGCCTCCGGCGGCTGGACCGGTGTCGGTCTGGGGGAGAGCCGGGAGAAGTGGTCCTACCTGCCCGAGGCGCACAACGACTTCATCTTCGCGATCATCGGAGAGGAGCTCGGGCTGCTCGGCACGCTGCTCGTGCTGGGGCTGTTCGCCGTCCTGGCGGTGGCCCTGAGCCGGGTGATCCGGCGCAACACCGACCCGTTCGTCCAGGTCGCGACCGCGGGGATCGGTACCTGGGTGCTCGGCCAGGCGATGATCAACATCGCGGTGGTGATCGGGCTCCTGCCGGTCGTGGGCGTACCGCTCCCGCTGGTCTCCGCCGGTGGCTCGGCGCTCATCGCGACCATGGTCGCCTTCGGCGTCGTGCTGTCCTTCGCCCGGAACGAGCCGGGGGCCGCGCAGGCGCTCGCGGCCCGGCCGGGTGTGGTCCGCCGCTCGCTGGCCGTAGTCGGCCGGTCCGCCCGCTCGGCGCGGTGGAGCAGGGCGGTGGCGCGGGGGGAGGTCCCGCCGAACCGCCGCGGAGGGCCGCACCGCGGCTCCGAGGAGCGCACTGGTGGTTGACGCGGTCCTGCTGGCCGGCGGGGGGACGGCGGGCCACGTGAACCCGCTGCTCGCGGTCGCCGACGAGCTGCTCGCCCGGAACCCGGACGTACGCATCACCGTGCTGGGCACCGCCGAGGGCCTCGAGGCCGAGCTCGTCCCGGCCCGTGGCCACCGGTTGGTCACGGTGCCCCGGGTCCCCCTGCCGAGACGTCCCTCGCTCGACCTGCTGCGGCTGCCGGGAAGGCTGCGCGGCGCGGTCCGGGTGGCCCGCCGGGCGATCGAGGAGTCCGGCGCGCAGGTCGTCGTGGGCTTCGGTGGCTACGTTGCGACGCCCGCGTACCTCGCGGCCCGGCACCGGGTGCCGGTCGTCGTGCACGAGCAGAACGCCCGCCCCGGGCTGGCCAACCGGCTGGGCGCACGGTGGGCCGCCGCGGTGGGGGTCACCTTCCCGGGTACGCCGCTGCGCGGTGCACAGGTGACCGGGCTGCCGCTGCGCGCCCCGGTGGCTGCGCTGGTGGCACAGCGGGAGGCCGACGCCGAGGGCTTGCGTACCCGGTCCGCCGAGGCGCTGGGGCTCGACGCCGGCCGTCCCACCCTCCTGGTCACCGGTGGCTCGCTGGGTGCGGTGAGCCTCAACTCGGCGGTGAGCGGGTGCGCGGGCGAGCTGCTCGACGCCGGCGTGCAGGTGCTGCACCTGACCGGCGCGGGCAAGGCAGCGGCCGTCCGGGAACGCCTCGAGCGGCTCGGCCGGGCCGACGGCGCGGCGGGCTACCACGTGCGGGAGTACCTGGACCGGATGGAGCTCGCCCTGGCGGTGGCGGACCTCGTGGTCGCGCGTGCCGGCGCCGGCACGGTGAGCGAGCTCGCCGCGCTCGGCATCCCGGCGGTGTACGTGCCGCTGCCGGTGGGCAACGGGGAGCAGCGACTCAACGCCGCGCCGGTGGTGGGCGCCGGCGGTGGGCTGCTCGTCGCCGACTCGGACCTGGACCCGGCGTGGCTGGCCGCCGAGGTGGTCCCGCTGCTGGCCGACCGGTCGCGACTGACCGAGATGGGGGCCGCCGCCGCCTCGGTCGGGGTGCGCGACGGCGCCGCGCGGGTGGCCGACCTCGTGGCGGCCCAGGCGTCAGAGGCCCAGACGTGAGCGGCGCGGGCGGGGGTGGTGCAGACGTGAGCGGCGCCCTCCCGGACGGCGTCGAGGGCCTGGCCCGTCTGGGCCGGGTGCACCTGATCGGCATCGGCGGTGCCGGGATGTCCGCGGTCGCCGCGCTGCTGGCCGCCCGCGGGCTCGAGGTCTCCGGCTCCGACCAGCGTGCCGGGGAGCCGCTCGCGCGGCTGCGCCGGCTCGGCATCACGGTCGCCGAGGGTCACGACGCCGCGAACGTGGACGGTGCCGGCAGCGTCGTGGTCTCGACCGCGATCCGCCCGACCAACCCCGAGCTGGTGCGCGCCCGCGAGCTGGGCCTGCCGGTGCTGCACCGGTCGCAGGCGCTGGCCGCGCTGATGGCGGGCCGGCGGGGCGTGGCCGTCGCGGGGGCGCACGGGAAGACGACGACGTCGGCCATGGTCGCGGTGACGCTCGCCCGCGCCGGGCTGGACCCGACCGTGGCCGTGGGCGGTGACATCCGCGACCTGGACACGGGGACCGTCGGCGGTGCGCGTCACGGGCGCGGTGACGTCGTCGTGGTGGAGGCCGACGAGTCCGACGGGTCGTTCCTGGCCTACCGGCCGTTCGTCGCGGTGGTCACGAACGTCGAGCCGGACCACCTCGACCACTACGGCAGCCGGGAGGCGTTCGAGGCCGCGTTCGAGCAGTTCGTCGCTCGCATCGAGCCGGGTGGATGGCTGGTGGCCTGCGCGGACGACGCCGGCTCGGCCCGTCTGGCCCGCCACGCCTCCACGGCCGGGACGAGGGTGCTCACCTACGGCACGGGCCCGGACGCCGACGTGCGGGTGCAGACCGCCGGCGGCCGCGTGTCGCTGTACGGCCGCGGCGAGGAGCACACGCTACGGCTGTCGGTGCCCGGGGCGCACAACGTGCTCAACGCCGCCGCGGCGTGGGCCGTCGCGGTGCTGCTGGGGGTGGACGGTCCCACCGCGGCCCACGGACTGGCCGCCTTCGTCGGCACGGGCCGCCGGTTCGAGGAACGGGGCACCGCCGCCGGCGTGCGGGTGGTCGACGACTACGCGCACCACCCGACGGAGGTCACGGCGCTGCTGCGGGCGGCCCGCGAGGTGGCTGCCGGGGGTCGGGTGCTGGTGCTCTTCCAGCCCCACCTGTACTCGCGCACCGCAGCGTTCGCCGCGCAGTTCGCCGCCGCGCTCGCGCTGGCGGACGAGGTGGTCGTGACCGACGTCTACGCCGCGCGCGAGGACCCGGTCCCGGGGGTGACGGGTGCGCTGATCGCGGACCGGGTGGCCGGGCCCCCGGCCAGGTTCGTCCCCGACCGGCAAGCGGCCGCGCACGACATCGCCTCCTCCGCTCGCGCCGGGGACCTGGTGCTGACCGTGGGAGCGGGGGACGTGACCGAGCTCGCACCGGTGGTTCTCGAGGCGCTGTCCACCGGTTCGGTGGGTCAGGTTCCCGAGGGCCGGCCGGCCGGAGGCCCGGCGTGAGGCCGCCGGCACGGCCGCGGCCACCCCGGCCGTCACCGGCCACCACCGGGGAAGGGCCGTCGCCGAGGGGAACCCGGCAGGAGGGCCGCGGGCGCGAGGAGGCGCCGTCCGCCGCCGGTCGGTCGGCGCGCCCGGCGGCCACCACGTCGTCGGACCGGCGGGCCACGGTGGTGCCGGCACAACGGGGGCACCTGGCCCGAAGGTGGCAGCCGGTGCGTCCGGCGGTCGTGTCCACCGGCTCGGCCGCCCGGTTCGCCGAGCGGGTCGCGATGCGTCGGCGGCTGTCCCGCCGTCGGTGGCTGACCGTCGCGGCGTCCACCGCCGTCGTCGGCGTGCTCGGGTGGCTGCTGCTGGTCTCACCGGTGCTCGGGCTCGACCTCGCCGAGGTCGAGCTGCACGGCCAGGGGGCGGTGGTCGACCCGGCCCGGATCGAGGGCGTCGTCGAGCCGTACGGCGGGACCCCGTTGCCGCGGCTGGACACGGTGGCGCTGCGTCGCGAGGTCCTGGACGTCCCCGGGGTGCGGGCCGCCGAGGTGGCCCGTGTGTGGCCGCACGGCCTGCGGATCACTGTCGAGGCACGTGAGCCGGTGGCCGCGGTGCCCGACGGCGAGGGAGGGCTCGCGCTGCTGGACGTCGAGGGGGTGCAGGTCGGCCGGGTGGGTACGGGGGCCGACGAGCTTCCCGCAGGCCTCCCGGTGGTCTCCGTCCCGCTGGGGGACCCGGGGGCGCGTGCGCTGACGGCGGTGCTGACCGTGCTGCAGCAGGTCCCGCCGGAGCTGGCCGACCAGGTCGCGGAGGTCTCGGCGGACTCGCAGGACACGGTCGTGCTCGTGCTGGACGACGGGGCCGCGGTGATCTGGGGGAGCGCGGACCGCTCGGCCCTCAAGTCGTCGGTGCTGGCGACGCTGCGAGCCGCACCGGCGAGCCAGGGGGCGTCGGTGTTCGACGTGTCGGCACCCACGCTGCCGATCACGCGGTCCTGAGCGCACCCGGTCCTGAGCGCACCCGGTCCTGAGCGCGCCCGGTCCGGGCCGTGATCCGACGGTGTTCGTCGCCCGACACGCGCGCCCGGTCGTTGCCGGGAACCCGACCTCGACCTAGCGTCGAGGTCGACAGCATCTGACATAACTCTAACCTTCTACTTGAACTTGAAGGTTGGCGTTGTCCCTCAGCACCGAAGCACGACGAGAGGCACCGACGTGGCAGCTCCGCAGAACTACCTGGCGGTCATCAAGGTGGTCGGCATCGGCGGTGGCGGCGTCAACGCCGTGAACCGCATGATCGAGGTCGGGCTCAAGGGCGTCGAGTTCATCGCCATCAACACCGATGCCCAGGCCCTTCTGATGTCCGACGCGGACGTCAAGCTCGACGTGGGCCGCGAGCTCACCCGGGGCCTCGGGGCCGGGGCTGACCCGGAGGTCGGCAAGAAGGCCGCCGAGGACCACGCCGAGGAGATCGAGGAGGTCCTGCGCGGGGCGGACATGGTGTTCGTCACGGCCGGTGAGGGCGGTGGGACCGGCACCGGTGGTGCGCCCGTCGTCGCCCGGATCGCCCGGTCGCTGGGTGCCCTGACGATCGGCGTGGTGACCCGGCCGTTCACCTTCGAGGGTCGACGTCGCTCGGTCCAGGCGGAGTCCGGCATCGAGGGGCTGCGCTCCGAGGTGGACACGCTCATCGTCATCCCCAACGACCGCCTGCTGTCGATCTCCGACCGCAACGTCTCGGTGCTGGACGCGTTCCGCTCCGCCGACCAGGTGCTGCTCTCCGGTGTCCAGGGCATCACGGACCTGATCACCACCCCCGGCCTGATCAACCTGGACTTCGCCGACGTGAAGTCGGTCATGCAGGGAGCGGGGTCGGCCC